>NZ_JAAHBQ010000039.1 GCF_020144665.1 Oscillatoria salina IIICB1
CTTTAAGAGTCCATTTTTGGATGGCTTAAGAATCCCCTCCCTTTAGCAACGCGGAGGGAGGGGAGCAGTCAATAACGGCTTTAGGTGTAGGTGGTGTTTCCATTGGTTTGGCTTTACAAAACACCCTCGCTAATCTTTTTTCTGGCTTAAATATCATTACTTCTAAAAAAGTTAGACCTGGAGATTACATTAAATTAGAAACTGGGGAAGAAGGTTATGTGCGAGATATCGCTTGGAGATACACAATTATTCGCGAATATAATGAGAATTTGATTGTTATTCCTAACTCTAAGTTGGTTTCTGCTACTTTCAAAAATTATACTTTACCAAAAAAGGAAATGTTGCTACCAATTGAATGTAGTGTTAGCTATGGTAGCGATTTGGATAAAGTTGAGGCTGTGACTTTGGAAGTGGCTATGGAAGTGATGAAATATGTACCCGGAGGAGTACCAAATTTTGAACCTTTTTTACGTTACCATAAATTTGACTATTTTAGTATTAATTTTACTATATATTTGAAAGTTAAAAAATTTATCGATCATTTAATTGTTAGACATGAGTTTTTAAAGAGGTTGTATCGGCGCTATCAGTGGGAAGGTATTAAGATTCCTTTTCCAATTAAGGCTGGTTACTTATCGGAAAAGGATAAAAAAATTGAGTCTGATTTTCCGCATAATCCAAGTATTTGATAAGCTAAAATAGCATTTTTTTCCTGGGATAATTGTTAGATAAGTTGCTAACCGACTGACTAGAAACTATCGCTACTCCATTGCTGAATAAGTTCAAAAGGATTAAAACCGCGATAACTTAAGAAGTTACACAATTTGTTTTTAGTTTTGGGGTCAAGATCGTTGAAATCAGTTATTTTGTATTTTCGCATTGCTTTAGCTTTTAAATCCTCTAATTGGTTATCTGGTAAGTCTTCAGCAGTTTCGCTCCAAACTTCGGCAAATAAATCTCTAGAAATGCCTTTTTGCAAACATTTATTCATGATTACAGGTTTCCCATATTTACCTTGAGATGAAGAAATTAAATCTTCAATAAAGCGTTTATCGGATTGATAATCTTTTGACTGAAGGTAGTCGATTGCTTCAGTTATTTCTTGAGATTCATAGCCTTTATCTTGAGCTTTGCGACGTAGTTCCCAAGCAGTGTATTCACGACGAGATAAGAGTCGCAGAAAATAGTCTTGACAAGAAGATTTAGGCATAATTAGTTATTTAATGAATAAGCTGTTGTTGCAGTTCAGATTTTACTCTTTCATACTCAGTTTCAAGTTGAGATAAAAGCGATCGCGCTTGGATCGGGTTATCGCTACCACTGATTTTTTCTAAATCTTTACAAAGTTGATAAAATGTCATCGCGCCGAGGGCAGCACTGCTAGACTTGAGAGTATGAGCGCTATAGGCAGTAGCTTCGCGATCGCCAGCCGAAATTGCTGTACGAATTCGCTCTAAGTATTTGGTAGTCTCTTCTAAGTAAGAATCAATTAAGATTTCCAACCATTCAGGAGTGTTGTCACCGATTGCATCTAGTGTAGCTTGCAATACATTAATGTCAATAGCAGGTTTTTTCATTGTTATTGGCGAAATTTTTGCTACTTTGATAGGGTTATTTTTAACTTGAGGCTGAGATTTTTTCAGGGCGGTAACTAACTCTTGAATTTGGATCGGCTTACTAATATAATCTTCCATTCCCGCAGCTAAACATTCTTCTTTATCGCCTTTCATCGCATTAGCTGTCATGGCAATAATCCGAGGATGATTTTCCCAACGCTGGCAGATTTCTTTGGCTGCGGCGATCCCATCCATTTCTGGCATTTGTATGTCCATTAAGATCAGATCGTAAGGCTGGCGTTCGAGGGCTTCAATAACTTCTAAACCGTTACTAACTACATCAGCACGATAACCCATTCGTTCTAATAATTTTAATGCTAACTTTTGATTAACCATATTGTCTTCTGCTAAAAGAATGCGTAAGGGAAGACTTGCTGCAAGATTTTTGTCGATCGGTGATTGTCGTTTGTAGGTTGGTTCGATTTTTACCAACTGTCCGCCACAAATTTTGGCTAAAACGTTGAAGAGTTGAGATTGTTTGATCGGTTTATTTAAGAAAGCAGCAAATTCGGGAAATTTTTTGCCATTTTCTGGCTTGCCGACTGAAGTTAACATCACTAAAGGTAAGTGTTGCAAACTGGGTATTCTGCGGATTTCTTTAGCCAGAGTAATGCCATCCATTCCTGGCATTTGTAAATCGACGATCGCTAAATCGAATGTTTCTCGTTGCAATACTTCTAAAGCTTTCGCACCAGAATCAACTGTCAGGGATTTTGCTCCCCAAGATTCTGCCTGTTTGAGTAAAATTTGGCGATTAGTGGCATTATCATCAACTATTAGCATTTTTTTGCCTAATAATTGCGATTTACTAACCATTACTTCTACAAGAGACGAACTAGGCACTGCTTTAGCAGCGATCGTGAAGTAAAAAATTGAGCCAAGATCGACCTTACTTTCTACCCACATTTTGCCGCCCATAATTTCACTCAACTGTTTGCTAATTGCTAAACCGAGTCCAGTTCCGCCATATTTACGGGTAGTGGAAGAATCTACTTGCGTGAAAGGTTTAAATAAGCGATGTAATCGTTTTTCCGGAATCCCAATTCCTGTATCTTTAACCGCAAAACAAATTTCATAAGTTTCTGACTCATTCAGGGGTTTTGAGGTGACAGAAACGATGACTTCACCAGCATCAGTAAATTTAATCGCATTGCTGAGTAAATTAACTAAAATTTGTCTGATTCTGGTAACATCTCCTTGAATTGTCGGAGGTGTTTCTGGATCGATTTGGTAAGCTAATTCGAGATTTTTTTCAGCAGCCTTTGAAGCAAGTAAATCGAGAGATTCTTCAACGCAAACTCTTAATTCAAAAGAAACTTCTTCTAATTCTAATTTGCCAGATTCGATTTTTGAGAAGTCGAGAATATCATTAATAATTGTTAGCAGTGCGTCGCCACTATTACGGATAGTTTCCACGAAATCTTGTTGTTCGGGGTTGAGAGCTGTATCTAATAGCAATCCTGTCATCCCAATGACGGCATTCATGGGTGTACGAATTTCATGACTCATGGTTGCTAAAAATTCACTTTTAGCCCGCATTCCTGCTAAAGCGCGATCGCGGGCTTGGGCTAATTCGGTGGCGGCTCTCGCACGTTCGATTTCTCCTCCTACCCACTGCGCCATTAATCTTAATAATTCTTTTTCGATCGCTTTAAATGGTTTCTGACGCGGTTGGGTACTAGAAAAGTTTAAAGTACCGTAAATTTTGCCATTGACAACTACAGGCGTACCGATATAAGTTTCTAATTTTAAAGCACGATAGCAAGGGTGATTTTGCCAATGATGATGGTTTCCTGCACCAATAATACACAAAGGTTTTTTTGCTAGTAATGTTTCGTGGCAATAAGTTTGTCGTAAGTCTAAAATTGTCCCTTGGGCGCGTAAATTATTCGGTAATTGGGCAGCAGTTATTTGATATTTATTGCCTTCAATTTTGGCTAAAACCCCAATTTCTAAATTAAATTGTTCTCTGCCCATTGCTAGTAAATTTTCTATGGATTCAGCAAAATTCTGGCATCTCGAAGCAGTCACTTCACACAAAGCGCGAATAGCAGCTTCGCTTTCTCTCAATTCGATTTCTGCTTCTACCCGATCGGTAATATCAATGGAAACACCCATAACTGCGGGCGTGGCTAGTCCCGCGACAAAAAAGGGAATTTTTGTCGTCAACAAAGTTCTTGAATTTCCCTCAGTATCAGTCAACTTTTCTGAGTAAATATGTTTGGATTTGCCACTGTTAATTACTTCTAAATCATCAGCACAAAATTGAGCTGATTCTGGTAGCGATCGCGCAAAATCTTCATCTTTTTTACCGAGTAATTCTTCGACAGTTGTTCCGTAAGCTTGAGCTATAGCTTGATTTGCCAGAAGATATTCTCCTCGTTCGTTTTTAGCAAAAATAAAGTGAGGAACTAAATCAATTACTTGACGCAATTTTGCTTCGCTGGCTTGTAATTGAGCTTCTACTCGTTTGCGTTCGCTAATATCAACAATGGCTCCATCTAAGTAAAGGATTTTTCCTACTTCGTTAAAAGCAGCTTGACCTTTATCATAAATCCATCTTACTTTGCCATCCGAGCGCCGTATTCGGTATTCGATTTCATAAGGCTGTTTGGCTTCAATAGCTTGGCAAATTTGAGTTTCAACTGTTTCTAAGTCCTCAGCATCGATAATACTCAAAAAAGTACGAACCTGATTGTGAAGAAAATCACTACTAGGATAACCAGAAATTTCCTCGATCGCATCGCTGATAAATTCCATCGTCCGATCGCGATCGCCGCGACAACGATAAATTGTTCCTGGTAAATTATTAACTAAGGAGCGAAATCTCTCTTCACTTTGGCGTAAAGCGGAAAGAGTTTGTTTGCGTAAACTGATATCTTGAACAAAACCTTCATAATAAAGTAGCTTACCTTGAGAATCTCGCACCGCACGCACGTTTTCCGAAATCCAAATTTTACTACCATCGCGGCGATATACTTGGAACTCAAAATTTTGTACTGCACCGTATAAGTTAATTAATTGAATAAAATGATGACGCTGATTTATGTCAACATAAAGTTGTTCTTCAACATTCGTGCATTGCTGAATTAATCTTTCTGGCGAATCATATCCATACATTTTCGCTAAAGCCGGATTAGCACTTAAATAGCGCCCCTCTGGTGTTGTCTGAAAAATCCCACTCACCGCATTTTCAAAGATACTGCGATATTTAGCTTCAGCTTGTTGTAACGCCATTTCCACCTGCGATCGCTCCCGGATCTGGGCTTCTAATTCAGCCGTGCGTCGTGCTACTCTTGCTTCTAACTCAGCATTTAAAGTCCGAACTTCTGCTTCCGCTTGCTTGCGAGCTTCGTTTTCTTCAGCTAATGTCCGATTTGCTAGTTCTAATTCTTCCGGACTTGGTAAAATTAGAGCTTGAGGCATTAATGTCGCCACCTTCACTGCCGTATAAACCGAGATCGTCCCAGTAACCGCTTTTAAAGCACCAGAAAACCAATAAGCAGGATACCACAAAGTTATCACTTCCAGGAAATGACTGGTTCCGCAAGCGACAAGAAAAACGCCAAACAAGATAAATAAGTTCAGAAAAGGAAGATCCCGTCTTTTTTGCCGAAAGTATAATAATCCTAGCGGAATTGAATAGTAAGCCACCGCGATCGCTAAATCGGAGGTGACGTGCAAAAACACTAAGTTAGGATTCCACCCATAACACTCTCCATGAGGCAGGAAATAGCTGCTACCTAATATGTTTAGCAATAAATCTTGCATAAATTCAATTTTCCCTATTTGGTTTTTGGCAAGCAAAACTATTCAAGCTTGTTTTCCTAAAAATTTTAGCTAGAAAATAACTACCAAGCTTGTGTAACTTATTTTAATTTATTAATTATTTATCTTTCCCTTGACTTGCCCGGCGTTTCTGAATTTCTTGAATCCGCTCTTTAACAAATTCTTCATGTTGCTGTCTCTCGTTAGCTGTCACCCAAGAAAGTGTAGTTGATAGCGCCACTAAACTAAAAAACATCGCGATAAAGATTTCACACATTGCCGCCGTGCGAGAACATAATGAAGCCGGATGTACGTCTCCATATCCAACTGTTGAAAAAGTAACTACCGAAAAATAGATTGATAAAAAACCATCTTTTAAACCCCAAAAATTACCTGGATTTTGGCGAAAAAGTTCGGCATAAAGACTCGAAAATCCAAAAATTATTGTAAAAAAAACAAGTCCGATCGGCAATAACAGATAAGGAAGTCGATTCAAAGAAGGAATAAATTTATATTCGCGAACCACATCATCTTCTTGTTTGAATTCCTTTTCTACTTCAACCCCAGCACCAACAAATACCTCGGAAACCAGTAAAACAATTAAAATTAATCCCGCTAAAATAGCTAAAACTGATAAAATAAAATTAGGTGAACTACTAAAAACTTGCGTAAAAGTATTTACCAAGCAATAAATTAAGAAAAAAACAGTAGTAACACTCAAACCTTGACGGACAGCTACTAAAGTACCATGACGAGGATAAACACGAGAACCGATAAATTCTCGTTCCGGACGAGTTAGATCGTTTTGAGTTAACCTTTCCGCCAGTAGTTGAGCAACCGAACCTACGAACTCCTCGTAGTCAAATAAATCTGTAACTTGAGATTCAAAGCCATTGTCGCGATCGCTCATATTTTCACCCACTTTTTTCTGTCTAACTTAGATGATAAAATATTTTCTATCTCGGCGAAAAAAACTGAGGATATACCGAAGAGAAAGCGCTGTTAAACAATTTTTTAGTTAGGAAAATTCTTCCCAAAAAAATCTCAACTCTCTTCAATTAAGTCAATAACGATATCAAAGCGAAAGTTATTAACCAAATTAACTAAAGCCTCACTTATATCGCTACGCTCTTCAGGAATTACGGCGATCAATTCACGGACTTGTTCGTCATCAGCAAGCAGCGCAGCATGGTAAATTTGAGCAATCCATTCAGGAGACATAACCTGTAAATCCTCTTTAGTTAAGTGTAAAGACAAGTCAGAAATCAAATTAGAAGGTAAATCCTCTTTATAGAGATAGCGCACGCCCAGATGCTCGCTTATCTTACTCAAAAGAGTTTCTTCTCGAAACGGCTTACTAATAAAATCATCACAGCCAGCAGCCAAAGCCTTTTGTCGATCTTCATTGAAAACTTTAGCAGTTAAAGCAATAATAATTGGCTGTTGTTTTGAGGTGGCAGACTTGATTTGTTGGAGAACTTGGTATCCATTCAGAACAGGCATTTGCAGATCCAAAAGTAGCAAATGAGGTTGCCAACTACGCCAAAAATCGAGTGTCTGTTGACCATTTTCCGCTACTTTAACATTAAAGCCGAGAGGTTCGAGAATTTCCAAAAGTAACTGACCGTGAACTGGCAAATCATCAGCAACTAAAATACGATAATCAGGTTGATTTGGTTGCAAGGCTATCGCTTGTTTTTTTGAGGAATTTTTGATTTCTACATCGGCTGCTCTAGCTAACTTAAGTGGAATAGCGACAGTAAAAACCGAACCACTTCCCAACTCAGAATTAACAGTAATTTCTCCTTGCATAAATTTGACAAACTCACGGGATATTGATAATCCTAAACCAGTTCCTTCTGAAGGTTGACGGTTAGTTCGAGTTTGGACAAAAGGTTCAAATAAACTTTCTTTTTGTTCGAGACTAATTCCCGCACCAGTGTCTTCCACATCAAAGACGAGAAAATGCTTTTTAAGTCGCGAAAAGTTATTTGTTGTTTGTAGCGATCGATCTTCTACCTTTACTCGTAACGTTACTGTACCAGAATCAGTAAATTTAATCGCATTATCGAGCAAATTAACGAGAACTTGGCGGAGTTTACTTTCGTCAGTTTGCACGTAACCAGGTAAATTAGCATCCAGTTCGCTCTTTAATTCTAAACCCTTAGCACTTGCTGTAACTCGCATCATCGTAGCGATATCGCTCACAAAATCTGCCAAATTGAAACTGTTTTCTTGGACAATAATTTGATTGTTTTTAATCTTTGCACTAGAAAGAATGTCGTTAATTAATTTTAGTAAATGTTCGCCACTAGCGTTAATAATTCCCAAATATTCTTGCTGCTTTTCAGTTAAAGTTACATCTTGCACTAAAATTTGACTAAAGCCGAGAATAGCATTTAAGGGAGTACGCAATTCGTGACTTATATTTGATAAAAATTGACTTTTAGCAGCAGAAGCAGCTTCCGCAGCTATTAACGCTTGTTGCAATGCCAACTTGGTTTGTTGTAACTCAGAAATTTTTCTTGATAGTAAATAATTAATATTTTGCAGTTCTGAGGTTCTTTGGTGAACTTTTTCTTCTAAATTAATTTGTGCTTCCCGCAAGGATGCTTCTACACTAAGACGGCGTTGAATTTCTGTTTGTAACTGCTGATTGTGTTGACTATGTGCTGTTTGTAAGTGCTTAATTTTTAGGTGGGTTTTTACCCTTGCTAAAATTTCTTCCACTTGGAGAGGCTTAGTTATATAGTCAACTCCTCCTACCTCAAAACCTTTAACTTTGTTTGACAAATCTCCTAAGGCGGTAATAAAAATAACTGGAATTTCTTGACAAGCCGGATTTTGCTTCAAGCGAGAACAAGTTTCAAAACCGTTTATTCCCGGCATCATGACATCTAATAAAATCAAATCTGGTAACTCGCGTTCTAATATTTCCAGTGCGCTTTCGCCGTCTTGCGCTACTCGTACTTGATATCCTTGTAGCTGAAGAAACTCATCGAGTATGGCAATGTTACTAGAATTGTCATCAACGATTAAAATAATCTCTTGTTGCCCCGATTTTTTTTGTATCATAGCTGGACCAAAATTTAAATAGTTGCCTGCACTCTGGTTAAAATTGTAGCTGGCTCTAGACTAAAATGGTGTTACTATTACACTATTTGAGTTGCTTTTCCAGCGTCTTAACAACTTTTTTGGGTTTTCTTGGCTGCGCTAACTACCTAGTTGAATAATCGAGCGGCTTCTTTTTAGTTTTTGTTTTCTAGAAACTACCTGTGCAAAAGTTTGGCAGTTTTGTCAAGTTTATTTTTAGCAATGCCGATGCTTGTGAATTGAATAGTAAATCTGAGGTAAAAATATTCGCGATCGCTAGCTATTTGTTGAATTGCCAAATTTAGTTGCCTTTCCTACTAAGTTGAGTATAACTTGGGACAAAAGTCTTTCATCGCGATCAAAACAAATTTTTGTTTCTAGGGCGGGATTCTGCCGATAAATCCCATTCAAACCTTTATTTTCTGCCCAAAGGAGAGAAATTTTGATAATACCATTGACAAAGCTGGTAGAAGTTCTCTTTGATTAGCTTTGATTTTAGCAAAACTTAAAACATGATTAATAATCAAACTAAGTTGATGTTTGCTACCTTAGTTAATGACCGTTGCTAAATTGGCGTATAACCTAAGTTCCCCTTCTCTCGGGGTTAATGAAGCTGAATTTGCTCAAAGATCTCAACAAAGGTCAAGATCGAGATGAATTGCACGCCAAGCATTGAGCTGAGGCTTTTTGATCTCAGGTAAGGTAGATTCCCCTGTCTGAATCCACAATCTCTAGAGAAACTGGGTAGCGATTTCAGTTAGAGAAGTTGAAAACAAGCAAGCCAAGGTTAAAATCTCAGTAGTAGACGAGTTTGGGAACATCACAGAACGGATTGTCCCTCAATCTTTCCCTACTAAAAATTCAATTGGCTAACTCGTGGCGATCGCTAAACTCATTGGCGATCGCTAGAGGTTATCGATCGATTAAAGCATTTTTGCCTATGTCTCTAGACAAACTTCAGCCTTCCAGTAAATCAGAAGAAATCGTCTATGCGCCCTATTTTCAAGGCAGCAAGCGTAATTTACTTCCCTATGCGATTACCCTATATCAACAAGGTTCTTTAGAAGGTCAGCGAGAAATAGAAGGTGGTGAGAGCATTCCTTTTGTTGCCAGTTGGTATGTTTCTAAACTACCTGCGGATTTGACTCGCTGTCGCTTGCAATTTGATGGTAATGCCGAGTTGAGCTATGAGGTAACTATGCAAAATTCTGAGTTTGTGAATTACTTAATTGAAGTGTTAATGACCTACAAGCGCTCGCGCAATACCACGACAGATTTTCCCCAAACTTTTTACCGAAAGTTACTGCGCCGAGATGAATGATCCAACTTAACATGAGGTTAGCTATGGTCTTTCCCAAAAAGTTATTTTTCCGAACAACCACAAAAGTCAAGGAGTGAGGGTGTGGCAAAATCTGCCAAAAATTTATTAATCGGATCGACAGAAGCCTATAGCGGCAAATCAACGACGATTCTGGGTGTTATTCATCAGTTACACGCTAAGGGCATTGTCGTCGCTTACGGAAAACCCCTAGGAACTCTTCCTGCTAGTCAAACTAACAAAACAGGGGAAGAGGATGTTAAATTTGTCAGAGAAATTCTGAAATTACCAGAAGATCGGGTACTAGAGCCTTTGTTGTCTCTCGATGAAAAGGCGATCGCGCTTCGTTTATCTGGAGAAGATACCACCAACTACAATGTTCAGTTGGAATCTTACCTTAACGAAGTTAGTGGCGATTTACTGTTACTCGAAGGTTCGGGAACGCTGTTTGAAGGTACTCTTTTCGGACTATCTGCTCTCGAAGTCGCTGAACGAGTAGATGCCTCAGTTCTAGTTGTAACTCGCTATCATTCGTTTTTAGCCGTGGATAGCCTCTTAGCAGCTCAACAGTTGTTAGGCTCTCGCTTAATTGGTGTCTTAATTAACGGTATCCCCGAAGAATTGTTAGAAACTGTTAATCGGGAAATGCGACCTTTCCTCGAAACACAGGGGATTCCTGTCTTAGGAATGTTACCAAAAAATAATCTGTTGCGTAGCGTTAGCGTTCGTGAGTTAGTTCAACAACTTAAGGCAAAAGTTCTCTGTCGCAGCGATCGCTTGGATTTAATGGTCGAAACCTTGACAATTGGGGCAATGAATGTTAATTCTGCTATCGAATATTTTCGGAAAGGCAGAAACATGGCAGTAGTCACAGGAGGCGATCGCACCGACTTACAACTAGCTGCTCTGGAAACCTCAACTCAGTGTTTAATTCTCACTGGTCACGTTTCCCCCCAACCCCTAGTCCTTCAACGAGCAGAAGATTTAGAAATCCCAATTTTGTCAGTAGATCTTGACACTCTGACTACAGTGGAAATAGCCGATCGCGCCTTCGGTCAAGTACGCCTCGCCGAACCGATTAAAGTCAAATGTATCCAGCAATTAATGAGCCAATACTTTGATATCGATCGCTTGGTTAACTCACTCAAACTTTAACCTCTTTGTCACTCGGAGTAGGTAATCATTCCTGCTCCTACTCCGAAGGAGATTCAGGTGAATTTTCCCTTTGAGGGTTGGTAATAAATGTAACTTGTTCTTTATGTTTGTTTTGGCGAGAGCCTGGCGATCGAGGTTGAGTGCGACTCGCATTAGGGTCGGCAACTCCAATCCGAATGCGTATTTTCGGACCAGACTCACCTAAACGAATCACCATCCCATCTACTACCGCAGCTTGGGCGATCGGTTCTCCCTCTACATAAGTTCCATTTGTCCCATAATTAACTATTTCCCAGCCTTCAGGCTTATTAATCAGCTCCAGATGGTGACGAGACACCACAGCACTATACATAACTACATGATTATCGGTTGACCGACCAATCTTAATGACCGATTCAGATTCAAAAGTCCAACTTTGAATCGGAACAGATTTAGTGGGATGCAGCAGAGTTAAACTAATCACAGATATTACGTTGGAGATTCCACCGAAGGTCAAGGAGGCTACATCTTTAATTTAAGCGGATTGCTCCTCATCTGCCAACTACCCTACCAATTACCATGAGCTAATTTAACGCGATCGCTTCGATTAAGATTTCGCTTCAAAGACGCGATCGCGCAGTCTAAATAAGTAAAACGCTACTCAAAAAAACTTTACAACTCCCCGGTTAATTTCGGTCAACTTCACGAAAGCTTTAAAAACCTAGTAAATATCAGCAATCTTTTTAAAGATTTGGTGAATTATACTGCTTTACTCTATTCGGAGCTAGTGAAATTATCTATCATCACAAATAAGCCTAAGTAAATTCTAGGTAAAAAAGCACTGACCTCTTTCTAACCAGGGAGTTAGTTACTGTGAAAACTACTACTATTTTATTCTCGCTTCCAAATTGGGAATCTTTAGGAGCCAACGCATATAGGTTCTCTCTGCACCCTCAAGATACGGTAATTAGAATTAATTGACTAAAATAAACTTAGCAATTTTCTCTATAAAAACCAAAAGTTCCTGTTTGAATTCTTGAAAATAAATTTATAATTTGGAGAACCTCATATGGCTAACGGCAAAGCGCTTTTTCAAATCGATCCTCCCGGATCTAACATTCATAACAGCACTTATAATAATGGTTCGTTCAGCTTCAAAAACGAATCGCAAAATGGTCTTAAAATAGCAAATATTTCTCTGGATTTAAGTACAGCAATATTCCCCGATCTAGTTTTCGATCCCTATGGTCAAGCAGGCGATCCTGTTGGTAAAGACTTTCAAGTCAACAACGAAGGAGGAACCGGGTACAACGGCTTCAGTTACGACAGCCTTCATGACGATGGCTACGACGTTGTCAACATTAATTTTACGGACTTCGATCCAGGAGAAAACTTTTCCTTCTCGATCGATAATGACCCCACCAGCGTGCGCGGGATGCCCGCACCCGGTCCGGGTGAATCTGCTAGTATTTCCGGTTTAGAACTAACAGGTGCAACCATCACCATCACTTTCGAGGACGGCAGCATTACTACAGCGAGAACCTTCCGCAAACCAGACAGTCTTGATGGTTCCCAAGCCTACGTTCAAGCGCAACTACCCGTTGCCCCAACTTTAGAAATAGTCGGAGTCACTGGTTCTAATAGCATTGTCAACAATGCCAACCAGATAGCGCGGATTAGTGGTCCAAGCGGTGAAAAGGTGCGCTTGCTACTCGTCGAAGGAGCTTTATTTACAGATAACGGCTACGTTTTCGATCCCGATCCCTTTGAAGCTAATACAGCGATCGGGGTCAACGAGTTTTCCGGCACAATCGGTGCAGATGGCACCCTAGATATTCCCGTCACGCTAACAAGATCGGATGATGAAGGCGGGCTAAACCACCTTGTCGCCGTTATCGAAGATAGTAACGGAGTCACTGGGGAACTTTCGACAATTTCCGTTCTCGAATATCTGCCTGACTCGAACCCGGCAAACCCATCTCTAATTATTGAGGCGAATGGGGTTGCAGTCACCGAAGGTGGCGCTGGTGATAGCTACACCGTTGTCCTTGGCAGCGCGCCCACATCGGAAGTGATTGTTAATCTGAGTAATAACGGGCAAGTTAGCACCAATCTCACCCAACTTAGCTTTGATGCCAGTAACTGGAATCAACCCCAAACCGTCACGGTGACAGCAGTTGACGATAACGTGGATGAGGCTGATGTTCATACTGGTCAAATCGTCCACACGATCGACACCACTGACCCAGACTATAGCTCACTCAGTCCTGAATCGTTAAACATTGCCGTAAGTGATAATGACACTCCTCCACCCCCATCAAGCAATGCAATTCGCATCAATGTCGGTGGTGGTGAGTATACCGATAGCAATGGTAATCTTTGGGCAGCAGATTCATTCTACGCTAATGGCAAGACCTACAGCATCGGTCGCAATATTAGCGGTACTAACGACGATGCCTTGTATCAAAGCGAGCGTTACGCTAAAAACCTAGCTTATGACATCCCAGTCGATAACGGCGATTACCAAGTCAAGCTGCACTTTGCCGAAATTTACTGGAACGCTTCAAACAAAAGGGTTTTTGACACTTATATAGAAGACCAGTTAATTCTCAATGATTTAGACTTGTACGACATTGCTGGAAAAGATACTGCTTATGTCTATCAGTCAGATGTGACAGTTAACGACGGTCAGTTAGATCTGGACTTCTCCACGTTAAAAGATCATGCCAAACTCTCAGCGATCGAGTTAATTCCGCTCGTCAAGGTTACACCAAACGTTATTATTCAGCCAGATAACTTAACTGTTAGCGAAGGTGGCGGCGGGCAAAACTATAGTCTGGTTCTCACCACAGCCCCGACATCGGAAGTAACTATTAATCTGAGTAACAACGGGCAAGTTAGCAGCAACCTCAGCCAACTTAGCTTTGATGCGAGTAACTGGAATCAGCCCCAAACCATCACGGTGACAGCAGTTGACGATAACGTGGATGAGGCTGATGTTCACACTGGCCAAATCGCCCACACAATCGACACCACTGACCCAGACTATAGCTCGCTCAGTTTACCATCGCTCACCGTTGCAGTTAATGATAATGATAGCAATGTACCACCACCGAGCAATGCGATTCGCATCAATGTCGGTGGTGGTGAGTATACCGATAGCAATGGTAATCTTTGGGCAGCAGATTCATTCTACGCTAATGGCAAGACCTACAGCATCGGTCGCAATATTAGCGGTACTAACGACGATGTACTGTACCAAAGCGAGCGTTACGCTAAAAACCTAGCTTACGACATCCCCGTCGATAACGGCGATTACCAAATCAAGCTGCACTTTGCCGAAATTTACTGGAACGCTTCAAACAAAAGGGTTTTTGACACTTATATAGAAGACCAGTTAATTCTCAATGATTTAGACTTGTACGACATTGCTGGAGCAGATACGGCTTATATCTATCAGTCAGATGTGACAGTTAACGACGGTCAGTTAGATCTGGACTTCTCCACATTGACAGATAACGCCAAACTCTCAGCGATCGAGTTAATTAGTCTAAGCGAGCCTAACCCAGGATTGGAGATTCAAGAGACGAATGGTAGCACTGATGTAACCGAAGGTGGTAATAGTGACAGCTATAGCGTCGCCCTCAAAACAGCTCCCAGCGATACAGTGACAGTGACTTTAAGCAACAATGGGCAAGTCAGCACTAACCCAACTCAGCTTATTTTCACGCCAGAAAATTGGGATCTACCCCAGCTTGTCACCGTCAGCGCCGTAGACGACACAGAGGACGAAGCAGCAACTCACAGCGATCTAATTACTCACGCGATCGCCAGTGCTGACAATAATTACGGTTCGCTCAGTCCCATATCGATCGATGTGAGTGTTAGTGATAACGATACCGATATAGAACCTCCTAACCCAAGCGTCATTCGGATTAACGCTGGCGGTTCAGAGTATACCGATCCCCTTGGTAATGTCTGGGAAGCAGATCAACACTTTATCGGTGGCGGTACTTACAGCACTACTGATGACATCGTCCATCCCGACGGTATCGAAGACGATCCAATCTACCAAACCGAGCGCTTTGGTACTAACTTCTCCTATGCCATTCCCGTGGATAATGGGGCATACCAGGTCAAATTACATTTTGCAGAAATTTACTGGGAAGATTTCAACCAGCGCGTTTTTGATGTCTCAGCAGAAGGCATACTGGAGATTGACGACCTTGATATTTACTCGGTAACAGATAATGCCTTCTTTGAAGGTCACGATACAGAGTACACCAGCTCAATTCCTCAAGTAGTGGTTCAGGATGGAGTTCTCAATCTAAACTTTGTAGCGAGCAAAGACAACGCTAAAATTTCGGCGATCGAACTTATCCCCATCTCAGGTCCACACGTCATTCTGGAAAATATTGACCCCGATAACACTATTTATGAAGGAGGAATTGAAGGGTCAGATAGCTACCAGTATTCAATTGAGCTTAACTCCCAGCCATCATCAGATGTGACGATTCATCTGGATGGGAACAATAGCCAAATTTCCCTCAGCCACAACAGTGTCACCTTCACTCCGAGCAACTGGAATCAACCGCAAACAATTACGCTAACGGCTGTGGATGATGAAATTGAAGAGCCGAATCAGACCGTGTATATCAGCCATACTGCAATCAGCCAAGATGATGATTACAACGGCATCAGCATTGAAGATCGACCCGTGCAGGTGAAGGATGATGACGGAGTTGAACCTGAATTTGAAATAATTAAGACCATTTCCTCTAATAATCCCAGCACCGCAGCTTGGGGTCCCGATGGTCGTCTCTACGTGGGTTCAGCCTACGGCGGCAAAATCACAATTTACGAGTTTGATGACGATTACAACGTTATCGACACGCAGCAGGTTAACACTCTCCAAGGTTTATCCAACTCTAGTATCTTGGGAATTGCTTTCAATCCCTACGATACTTCTGATTCACCTACCATTTACGTCACCCATAGCCAACTTTATGCCAATGGTGGTGGTGCTTTCCCCGAAACTGAACTTTCTCCCTATAGCGGTCAAGTTTCGCTCCTCGAAGGTCCTAATTTTTCAAGCTTAACACCGTTAATCACTGGGCTACCTGTCTCGAATCACGATCACGGGATTAATGGTATTGACTTCGATAACAACGGCGATCTCTACATTGCTGTCGGTGGTAATACTAACGCTGGGATTGAGGCTAGTGCGATCGGTGGCATTCCTGAATCACCTTTCTCGGCTGCTATTCTCAAAGCAGAAATCAGCAAGCCTGATTTTAACGGTGCGATCGAATATACTCTACCTGATGACTTTGTTCCCCCAGACGGACTCACATTTGACCCGGCAGATAGCCAAACTTGGGGCGATGAGGCAACTGTTGTACCTGGGGTGGATATCTCGGTTTACGCTAGTGGTCTACGCAACCCCTATGACTTAGTTTGGGGAACTAATAACAAGCTGTATGCTACAGATAATGGTGCTAATGGTGGTTTTGGTCAGAAGTCTACATCTGCAACGACCCAAGAACCTTTTAGTGGCGGGTCCGAACCCGACCAATTGCACGCGATCGAAGAAGGTAAATATTACGGTCATCCCAACCGTAGTCGTGGTCAGACAGATCCGGTGCAGAATGTGTATTATGGTGCAACCGATCCTGAAAATCCAGCCTTCGAGTCGCCCCTTGCCTTATTTAGTCCTTCTACTAACGGGATTGCTGAATATCGTGCGGAGGCATTTGGAGGAGGGATGCGCGGCACGCTTTTGGCTCAAAAGTACAATGGTCAACTCTATAACATAGCATTGAATCAGGATGGTAGTGATGTAGACCCACTTACGGGCGATAATGGTGTAACTCAGGTTAAGGATATTTACGGGAACCATGCGGCAGATGGGCTTGATGTAATAATTGGTCCGGGCGGTGCGATTGTTGGTGTAGACTACCAAGAAGATAACTTGACTGTGGCTACACCTGTTGACCCGACGGCGGTTAATCCTTCTGCTTATGATATCTTCCCTTGGCGCGCTCCGGCTGTGGGTGGTAATGAGTTTGTGATTGGTGGTCTCAATTTTGACCCGAATGATACGAGTGTGACGATTGGAGGCGAGTTGGCAAATATCACGTCTGTCTCGGATAATCGCATTCGTGGTATCCTGCCAAGTTTTGATAATCCAACCAGTGAGTTACTTGATGTGGTTGTCAGTAGCGGTAGTACAACTTCGGTGATTGAAGATGCTTTCTTGCCTTTGACGGGAGCGGCTGTTTTCGTTTAGCTTGATTGGAAGCCCACTCTGTAATTTTTAATTCAGAGTGGGAGATGTCACGTTAACTAGCGTGGGGAGGAGGGGACTGGGTTCAGTTATCACGTACGGTGCATTTACTAGTTTATCCCCCTCTTCCAAGTCCTGCTTGTTTCCCAATCCCGAATTCCCAATTACCCAATCCCCAATCCAAGGGTCCCCAATCCCTAATCACCAAATCTATCCCAACGAAACGCTTCTAAGAGACGATCTCTTTTTTCTTCTAAAATTAAATCGGTAATCAGTTTGGCGGTAATTGGTGCAAGTAAAATGCCGTTACGATAGTGACCAGTAGCAAAGGTTAAATTTGTTAGGGGACTAGCACCGAGAATGGGTAATTCGTCGGGAGTTGCCGGGCGAAATCCCCACCAAAACTCTTGAATGGGAAAATCTTTTAAGAGGGGGTAAAGTCGAATTGCTCGATTTAACAAGGTATTTACTCCCGCAGGAGTCATTTCTGGCTCGAAACCGACATCTTCCACTGTAGCGCCGATCGCGATTAAGCCGTCTCGACGAGGTACGATGTAGCAGTTATCTCCAAAAAGTATCCGTTGGAGAGGTAGTTCGCTAAATGAGTTAGGAACCCGCACGGAGAGCATTTGTCCTTTGAGCGGATAAACTGGCACTGAAAGAAGATTACCAGCCCAAGCCCCCGCAGCAAGAATGTAGTGGGAAGCAGAAAATTCGCCTTGGTTAGTTATGAGTGTGGTAACTTGACTTTGGTGTTGGGGAATGGCTTGAACTTCGACATTTTCGCGTAAATCTACACCTAACGCGATCGCCGCAATTTTGAGTGCTGTAGCTAAGGCGCGACGATTGTCTACTTGGGAATCTTCAGGATACCACCAACCGCCGACAATTTCTGAACCTAAATTTGGTTGAAATTGATGAATAGCATCTTTGTTTAGCCAAAAAGCTGTAATTTGCTCGGGAGTCTGATAAACTGGGGCGAGAATGCCGCATTGCCAATATCCGGTTTCGATTCCGGTGAGCGATTCGAGTTTGCTAGTCCAGTCAGAATACATGGCGCGGCTACGCAAACACAAATCTAACATTGGTGCAGAGTCAATTGCTTCTGCTTGAGGTGCAAGCATTCCGGCGGCTACATGAGCCGCAGCTTCGGAAAAATTGCGGCTGAGGACTGTTACTGATTCTGAAGCAGAATGCAGTTTTAATTCTACGGCTAGGGAAAGTCCAATTATGCCACCACCAATAATAATTATGTCAGTAGATTGATTCATATAGCTCAATTTAATATAGTCGCTATTAAACAGTTTGCCACTTTCGTAGGCAGTAAAATCAATTAAAAGCTAAAAACTATGACCAAGCTGGAAATGGATCTCGCTGCTTACTCAATGTCTCTTCTCCAACCAGAGTGCTAATCTTAGGAGTATATTTTCCTTGACAAGCTGTGTATTTATTTTTTTCTGTACTCTTAGCGCGAAGATAATCGATCGATGACTACGACTGAATCTCCAGTAATTCCCCGCTATAATCCTGACGCAATCAAAGCGCACAATCCTGGGAAGGGTTATTTCTTCTTAGGGTTATTGTCTAATGCTTTGGTTTGGGGCGCTGCGATTACTTATCTACAAGTTACTGAGCCGACTTATACTAGCGAGTGGGCAATTAGTCTTCCGGGAATTGATGCGACGACGAGTGTGGAAGTACCGGGAATTGGACGTGCTGATTCTCAAAGTGAGTCGCCTTATCGTCATGATAATCACGATCCGAGGGAAAATTATAAGTTTATTGCTGAAAGTGATGAGGTGATTACTTCAGCCGCTAGTCAGGTGGAGTTACCGAAAGAGGATTTTGGCGAACCTCGGATTAAAATTGTGGATAATACAACCTTGATGCGGTTTGAGATTCGCGGAGATAGTCCTCAACAAGCCCAAGAAAAGGCGATCGCCTTTCAAGATGCTTTCCAAACTAAGCTCGAACAACTGCGACTTCAGGAAATTGAACAGCAAGATAGTGGTTTAAAGGATTTGCTTAAAGAGTCACAACAAAATTTGCTCTCAGCGCAAAAGCGTTTATCTGAGTATAAAGCTAGTTCGGGTTTGAGTTCCTCAGAGCAGTTACGGGATCTTTCAATTAATATTGAAGAATTACGCCGACTGCGAGCGGAAACTTTGGCTCAGTTACAGCAGGTTAGCGGACGCTTTCAACAATTATCTCAAGATTTAGAGCTATCTACTACTCAAGCTAACGATTCTTTTGTCCTTAAATCCGATCCTTTGTTTCAGCAGCATTTGGCTGATTATAATCGCGCTAGTACCGAGTTGGCAACTTTACAATCGAAGTTTTTACCTCTTAATCCGACGGTAATCGCCAAACAGAGAGAAAAAGATACTGCGGAAGCGGCTTTGTTAAGACGTAGCGCGGCTTTGTTAGGACAACCTGTAAATGGCTCTACTCTAGAATTACCAGATCTTGCTAACAGTGGTGAAGCGAGTGCGCGAGATACTCTTTCTCAAGAGTTGATTTCGCTACAATCTCAGCAGCAAGGATTGGCTTTACAAGCGCAAGAGTTAACTCGTCAAATCGAACAACTGGAAAGTCGTTTAAAATTGCAAGCGCAGCAAGAGTCAGGATTGGAAAATTTGCGTCGCGATGTGCAAATTGCGGAAGCGGTGTTTACTTCGACGTTAACTAAGTTGGATTTGAGTAAATCGAAGATTGCTTCTTCTTATCCCCAAACTCAATTACTGATCCAGCCAAGTTTACCAGATGAACCGACTGCCCCGAAAGTAAAGTATGTTTGGTTGGGTACGGCAATGTGTTCTTTCTTTTTAACTACCGGAATGATATCTTTGTGGTGGCGATCGCACCAAATCCACAAACAACAGCAGCAAAAGCCACAACCAAGCGAAATTGTTAATTTACCTGTTCTGAAACGTTAACTTATGCAGCCTTTGGTTTCGGTGATTATTCCTGCTTATAATGCCGAATCAACTATCTTAGAAACAATTCGATCGGTTCAACAACAATCTTATGCTCGTTGGGAGATAATTGTTGTTGACGATGGTTCGCGCGATCGTACTTTAACCATTCTCCAAGCTATTGTCGAACCTCGTTTGCAAGTTTTTACTGGCGATAATGCAGGTGCAGCCGCCGCCCGGAATCGTGGTTTAAAGCTTGCTCAAGGCGAGTTTATTGCTTTTTTGGATGCCGACGACCTTTGGACAAAGGACAAGCTACAGCTTCAATTAGAGGCATTAGAAAAGCATCCTGAAGCGGGTGTAGCTTACAGTTGGGCTAGTTTTATCGACGCAAACGGTAATTTTTTGTATTACCAGGAACCAGTTTTTTATCAAGGTAATGTTTACCAGCAAATGTTGTTAGTTAATTTCTTGGTTTGTGGTTCAATTCCTTTAATTCGCAAGCAAGCAATTGAGTCTGTCGGTGAATTTAATTCAGAAATAAAATCGGCGCATGATTGGGATTTTTGGCTAAGATTAGCAGCTAAATATCCGTTTGTTTTAGTTCCTAAATATCAAACTTTTTACCGTCAATTTCCTGGTTCGATTTCGGCTAATATAGAAGCCAGAGAAAAATATAGTTTGCTGGTAGTAGAAAAAGCTTATCACAATGCTGGCGAAGATTACCAATATTTAAAACCGCAAACTTTAGCTAATATTTATCAATTAATTGCTCGATTGTATCTCGACCGTCAAGGAGATTCGCAGGCTGGTTTACAAGCAATTAATAGATTAGCACAAGCCAGCCAATTAAATCCAAAATTGTTATTAAACTTTAAGTTTCTTCGCTTAGTCTTAAAATCGGTGCTTATTCAGTTACTACCACCACAATTATCAAATTATTTGGTCAGGAAATTGCGTCAGTTTCGCGCAATTTATGACACTAAAATTAAAGCCAGTTCCAGTTCGTAGTGAGGACTTTATTTTCTATCTTACAGCGCTAAAGCACTAACTACCAACTTGATTTTCTCAGTTCGTAGTGAGGACTTTAGTCCTCATCTTACAGCGCTAAAGCACTAACTACCAACTTGATTTTCTCAGTTCGTAGTAAGGACTTTAGTCCTCATCTTACAGCGCTAAAGCGCCGACTACCAACTTAATTTCTCAGTTCGTAGTAAGGACTTTAGTCCTCATCTTACAGCGCTAAAGCGCCGACTACCAACTATACTTTTGGTAAATTCAATTCCTTACTAGCAGACACAGGTTTTTCTTCATAAACAGTCCCCTCAACCTCACTATAAACATCCAGCAAATAATCAGGACTAAAATAAGTAATAACTCGACCGCAAAAAATTAGCAACCAAGAAACCAAAGCAATTGGAATTGCTATCGGTAAGTAAATTAATTGCAAAAATCGGACATTTTTAACTCGACGTAAAATTGGGAAAAGATTACCAATTCTAGTTTTCAACTTAACTGGCAGTTTAACAGCTTGAGGCTGTTTATCAAAATCATTTAACAAACGCTGCATCAAAACATTATCTCTACCAATTAACAGAAAACGCCAGAAAAAATGATTCCAACCATTCGGAGGTGCGTGAGTAGCTTGAGCTTTTGGTAATCTTAAAATATAATCGCCTTGGCGGATTAAACTTTCTGCATGAATCGAACAATTACCGCGATACAGAGGTAAACCAGAAGTAATCGGATTAGCGAGGAGAAAATCGCGACGAAATGCTACATTATTGCAATAATATCTTGTCGATTCGTAAGCTTGTTTTCGTCCGGAAAAACCATTAAAAATGTAAGCAAAGTGCATCGCTAAACCGTAAGGGTTATCCCCGCGAGTAGCTGTTTCTCCCGCGACTACATTCACTTGCGGATTTTCCGTAAAAGCTGCTAAGATATCGTACAGCCAATTGGAAGAATAAACGCAATCCGAGTCGGATAAAACAATTATGTCTCCGGTAGCGACTTTTGCGCCTTCCATTTTTGCTTGATAGTAGCTAATTCCTGGAGGAGCCTGGTGTAATTTTAACCAAGGAAAACGCGATCGCAACTCTTGTAATACCTCTTGCGGTGTATCCCCACTATCAACGATTATAACCTCATTCGCCTCTGCTGGGGAAGGATTTTGTCCTACCAATGAATTTAGAGACAGATACAAATCACCCAAATCTGCTGTAGAAAGATTTTCCGTTTCTAAAATAATCGAAAAGCTTGGTAATTTAATTTTAGTTGTTCGTGCATCCAATTTCATCTCTACTCCTCACCACTAATTTTTGCTGGTTTACGACAAAACTAAGCTTCTCACTCCCAACTCCTGAAGACTATTTTTATCTTACGGTCGCACACCTAACCGCCTTTTTAACTAAAATTTAGTAATTCTGCCCAAAAAGTATAGCATAATTGTTAAAACCACAAAAGTATCCTCAACTTTTGTAGCCCTACTGGTGTGAGCAGATGAAATATCTCAAAAAGTTTCAAGATAAGCTAAAGCAATCCTTAGCTAATCAGTTTATTCGCAATCTCAGTTGGTTGGGTGCTTCAGAAATAATTATTCGCATTTCTCGACTACTTACTACTTTTGTTTTAGCACGTTTTCTCTCCAAATACGACTACGGTTTAGCTGCTATTGTCTTAGCTACCCATGAATTTGTCCAAGTTTTTAGCCGCAACGGAATTGCTGCTAAATTAATTCAAGCTGACGCAGAAGAATTACCTGAATTGTGCGATGCTGCTTATTGGCTTAACTGGGTGGTTTTTTCAGCTTTGTTTGTCATTCAATGTTTAGCAGCTTTTCCGGTGGCTTGGTTTTACGGCGATAATAATTTGATTCTCCCAATTTGCGCCTTAGGCTTAACTTATTTAATGATTCCCTTCTCGAATATCAATTCTTGTTTGATTAGACGAGAAAATCGCTTACAAATTCGGGCGCTAGCACATACAGTCGGAATTTCAACAGGCAATATTTTATCTTTAATTTTAGCTTACCTTGGAATGGGCATTTGGGCAATAGTTTTACCACAAATATTAGTTGCTCCTTTATGGCTTTATATTTACCTTATTTATCAACCTTGGCGACCTAGGAGAAAGTTTAACATCCATCGCTGGAAGGAAATCTTTGATTTTGGGCGTAGTATTCTCGGTGTAGAGTTGTTAGACACCTTACGCAAAAACTTAGATTATTTGTTGATTGGTCGTTTTCTGGGAATTAGCCAGTTAGGGATTTATTACTTTGCTTTTAATGCAGGTTTGGGGATTAGCTTAAGCATTATCAGTGCAATCAAGTCCGCAATTTTACCTCATTTATGTTCGTTGCGAACTGATTGGCATGAATTACAGAAACAATATTATAAAAGCATTAAAATCATTGCTTTAATTATTATTCCCGTAGTCTTGTTACAATCTAACCTAGCACCTTTTTATGTTCCCATTGTCTTTGGCGAAAAATGGATTGAAGCCATACCTATTTTAATGATAATTTGTTTGTCGGCAATTCCACGTCCCTTTGGTGATGCAGCTTCCCAGCTACTCGTCGCTTTAGGTAGACCCGATTTAGACTTGCGTTGGAATATAATTTTTACGGTGATTTTTACTCTTAGTTTGCTAGTGGGCGTACAATGGCAATCAATGGGAGTAGCAGTTACAGTTTTAGTGGTGCATTTGGTAGCAATACCTGGATTTACTGTTTGGGCAACTCGTTATGCTTTTAAAGCTAGTAAAATATAGTTGAGTTCGTATTTATGAAAATTAGCTTTTGGCAGGAAAAATTTAAATTAAGTGGTTTCCATTTGTTTATTTTTGTCGTTTTACTCTGGGGAATTTGGTTTCGTTTTGTCAATATTGACCGCAAAATTCCTTGGATTGATGAGTGGATTACTTTAGATAGAATTACTGACTACGACAACCGAGGAGAAATTCAAGAAAAATTGTTCGGTGGTGAGGTGATTACCGTCCAAGAATTACATGAATTGCAGCGAATAGATTCCCAGACAAATACCCTCGACTTTCTCAACAATTCTTTAGTAAATTATCCCGAACATCCACCAATTTATTATTTGTTTGCGCGGCTATGGGGAGAATGGTTTGGTACTTCTATTGCTACCCTCAGAAGTGCCGCAGCCGCGATTAGTTTATTTGTCTTTCCGGCGATGTTTTGGTTGTGCTACTCGTTGTTTGATTCTTATTTCGCAAGTTGGTTAGGTGTAGCGCTAATAGCTGTTTCTCCACTCCACGTTTTGTATGCTCAAGAAGCAAGACAATATAGTTTATGGACGGTAACAATTTTACTTTCTAGTGCCGCACTTTTACAAGCCATGCAGCACAAAAATAAACTAAGTTGGTTGACTTATGCTGTAACCTTAACTGTGGGTTTTTACTCACATCTATTTTTTAGTTTAGTTGCTTTCGCACAAGGAATTTATGTAATTCTCAGAGAAGGTTTTCATTTCAGTAAAACCTTGCTGGCTTATTTCTTAACAACTTTAGCGAGTATAATCGCTTTTCTCCCTTGGATTGTAGTAGCTTTTACTAGCTTATCTCATCTCGATCGCCAAGTAAAAGGTTGGACGGAAGCGCAACCAACATTGTTTACTTTTTTGAAAAGATGGTTAGGTAACTTAAGCCGTCTTTTCGCTGATTTTGGCTTCGACTCTAGCACTAATTTAAGCGAAGCAATTTCGATTATTCCGTTAATATTTTTCTTGACAATTCTGGTTATATATGCTTGTTATTTTCTGGTTCGTAACAGTTCTCGAGAAGTGTGGCTATTCGTTTTAACGTTAATTATTTGTACCACAGCTATTTTAGTCGGACGAGATTTATTAGTAGTCTTTGGTTTAGTTTCTGGGAGGCTATTTTCAGCGACAGCGAGGTATATAATTCCTTTTTATCTGGGTATTCACTTAGCAGTAGTTTACTTTTTAGCGAGCAAAATGAGTTCCCAAAAAGTAAATGAGCAAAAATTCGGGCGAGGTGTGTTTCTCGCTTTGATTTCTTTGGGGATATTTTCTTGTATAATTAGTTCTCAAGCAGAGGTTTGGTGGAGTAAAGGCGAAGCTAGCGAACTTGTGCAAGTAGCACCGATAATTAACCAAGCTACTAATTCTTTAGTAGTTAGTGATGCTGATTTAGCTCGCATTTTGTCTCTCAGTAATTTACTAAATGACCAAGTGCATTTACAGTTATTTGTCGAAGCAAATTACTACCCAATTGACGAAAATTTTCGCAACATATTTGTTTTAAATCCTTCTGAGAGTCTCCAACAAATACTGGAAAAAGAGTACCAATTAGAATCTCTTCGCGATACGGAGATACAACTGTGGAAATTAGAACAACAGTAAAGGATTTTTTCTCGGAATTACTACAAAGACAACAAAGTTTGTGGTTTAGTATGAGTATCGTGGTAGCATTAGGATATAGTTTGTTAGCCTGGCAGCAGGCTTTTAGTAGCGAGTATGTTGTCCAAGATGATGCAAGACAGCACGTTTTTTGGATGTTACGTTTTGTTGATGCGGAGTTATTTCCTGATGACTTAATTGCCGATTACTTTCAATCGGTAGCGCCCCTGGGTTATACTAATTTATATAAACTTGCTGCGGCATTAGGGATCGATCCGCTATTATTTAATAAGTTACTGCCTTTAGGGTTAGCTGCGATCGCTACGGGATTCTTATTCGCTATCTGTTTAGAAATTTTTCCCGTCCCCGCAGCAGGTTTTCTCTCGGCATTGATTTTTAACCTCAGTGTATGGACGAAGGAAGATTTAGTTTCCGCAACACCGAGAGCCTTCATTTACCCATTTTTGCTGGCATTCTGCTACTATTTACTCAAAAGAAAATTAGTAGCCACGCTGGCGGCGATCGCGCTTTTGGGTTTATTCTACCCTCAAGGTATCTTTATTATCTGCGGAGTGTTGTTACTGCGATTATTTCGCTGGCAACTGGGTAAAATAAGCTTATCTCGTTCTCGTCAAGATTATTGGTTTTGCTTAACTGGGTTAGGTATAGCTTTTATAGTCTTGTTACCTTTCGCTTTAACTACTTCCGAATATGGTCCAGTAATCTCCGCCGCAGATGCTAAAATTTTACCAGAATTTTTGCCTGGAGGACGAGCCGAATTTTTCCTCAACAACCCTGGGGAATTTTGGTTATTAGCTAGTCGGAGCAGTATTTTTGCGAGTAGATTGCTACTTTTGCTGAGTGTAGTTGACGTGGTAATAATTTGCTTATTGCTATATTACCGCTCCCAGTTACCAATGCTGCGGCAAATCAAACAAAAGATCGTTTTATTACCGCAATTATTACTAGCATCTTTAGGTGTATTTTGTCTAGCTCATTTAACTTTGTATAAACTACACTTACCAAGTCGCTACACTCAACACAGCTTACGGATTATTTTAGCCTTGGTAATGGGTATAGCTTTAACAATTTTCTACGATGGAGTAGTTTGTCGTTACGGTCAGCGCCAACTAGCAAATATTCGTGCTGAGACAATTATAGCATTCAGTAGCTTAATTTTAGTTGCAGGAATAGCAATTTTTCCCGCGATCGCCAACGAAGACTTTCCCAAAACGATATATCGTCTTGGTAACGCACCCACATTATACGAATTTTTTGCCCAAACTCCCAAAGACAGTCTCATCGCCTCCTTAAGTTTAGAAACCAATAATATACCTACATTTTCCCAACGTTCCGTACTCACAAATCGAGAAGCAGGAATACCTTATCATACAGGGTATTATCGCCAATATCGTCAACGAACTATCGAGTTAATTGAAGCCAGCTATAGTCCGGATTTAAAAGATATCAAAGACTTAATTTCTAACTACGGAATAGACTTTTACTTCCTAGAAGATCACTTTACCACACCTCAATACCTCAGCGAACAAAATTGGCTCGAACAGTTTCCCCTCGCTGAGACAATTGAAGTCAGATTAGCTCAAGGAATTATGCCTGCGCTAACTAGATTAACCCAATCTTGCGCCGTATTTCAAGGCGAAGGTTATACAGTCTTGTCCGCAGAATGTATTCTTGCTAATTAACTACTTTTAGCAGGTAAAGCCAATAACCCATTATGCTGATTATTTACCGGTTGAGAAACAGGTTTTTCCTTAGCAGTTAATGCCAAACCAAGCATCAAAATTCCGGGCCAATATATGTGCGCCAAAATATCCAATTCTTCGATAAAAGAAAAGCATAAAAACACTAAATACACGCTCAAACCTACCCTCGCAGTTACATTTTTTTGTGCCTTTCTCAATAACTCGATAAAAGTATACAGCATCGGGATAGCCACAGCAGTGCAACCCACTATTCCTTTAGTGTAGAGAAGATTCACCCAACTCCCACAACCAGAAGTACCAATTGGGAAACCATAAGTATAAGCTGGTCCTTCTTTTTCAATATAGCCATGACCCCAAATTGGTGCATATTTCCACCATCTTTCTAGAGACATTCGCACTAAAGTTATTCTTAAATCAGATGAGTTTTCCCTAACACTATGGAAGCGTTCGATAAATACTTCCATAAAATTTTTCAAAGGAACACCAAAAATACCGCCGAGAAAACATAAAGTAGCGCTAGCGAAATGCAGAATAGGCTTACCTAAATTAACTAATCCCCAACTTGCAAAGAGAATGAAAGGAAAGCTAACCGTAGCTAGTCGCGAAATAGGTGTAAGAATTATTAGCACAGAAATACTTGTTGCTAGAAAGCGCAACTTCTTATTAGTTTCTTGACGTACCATGAAGAAAAACATCATTCCTACCATTGCCATATTTGGCGCCCAAGGCGAATATAAAGTAGTACGCATTTGATTGTTATCAGCGTCGAAAATATAAAGTACCACGCGATAAAAATCCGAGTCTCCTCCTAATGCGGAAATTGGGGAAGTATACAACTCTCCTGGTAAACCAGCAAAAAAGGCGACATAGGAAAGTATAATCAAGGGAAAACTTTGTAAACAGAGAATACAAACGCCACGATAAAGTAATTGCGGGCGAATTTTTAGGCAAGCAATGAGGGGAAATAATGCCCAAAGCGCCCATTCTCGATTCCATTTAATTAAAGATCTAATTAGTCTTCCCGCACCTAAATCTAACTGGACATGGGCGATAATTACACCAAAAAACATTACCAGTAAACAGATTACCCAGATCCACACAGAAAAGGGAATTGTAATTCTTGATTCTGGGGGAGTATCTGGAGTTTGACACCAAAGTTTTTTAACAAGATAAAGAAAAAGAAGCCAAGCAACGGCGGGCATTACCAAGGGTTGGGCGCCTAAATAATAAACGATATAAGTGCCGAGTAATAAATACCAAACTACTTTTTCTTCAAAGTTTTGTGGTTTCATGAGTTCTTTTCTTTTAAGTAATCTTTAACAAAGCCACCCATGTATTCTTCGCCAACTAGAAGATTCCAGTTGCGGTCAAACATTTCTGGCATCCATTCGTAGTCTGCTACCCAAGCAGTCCAACCGATATTGTAGCGATCCATTTTCCGTTTGAGAGGAATACCAAAGTCAGAAATTGTCCCACTTGTAGGATAATCTGCGCCGTTTCTGAAACCCCATTCTGTGACGATCATTGGTAGTTTGTCGGCAAAATCAAAAATCCATTCGTCCCAAAATTGTTGGGCTAAACCAGGATAAATATGGGGTGCATAAACGATATTTCCACCTGTAATAGGATTGTCTGAGGTATCGAAGAAATGTTGATTCCAGTGGGGCGCTCCAACGATGATAATATTTTGGGGGGCGGCGGCGCGAATTAAGTCTACCCAAGGTTGAACAATTTCTTTCCATTCTGCCCAACTGGTTTTGGTTTTGTTTTCGTTAAAAACTTCAAACATAATGTTGGGATAGTCTTTAAATTTGGGGGCGATATCGCGCCAAAAATTGCGGGTTTCATCGGCATATTCGGCTGGGTTTTTAACATAATGCCAGTCGATTATACAATAAACTTTTTCTTCTAAACATTTGTCGGCGGCAGGTTTAAGAAAATTTTCATAGTATCCTTGGGGGTTTTCATTGTATCCTAGTCTTCGATTGGGGTTAACCATTAAACGGAAAACGTTGGCATACCAACCACGACTAGGGTCGCTCATTTCTTCAATTAGTTCTAGGGGTGATTTGCTTGATTGACTTTCTTCGATTCTATACTGATGTAAAGCTAAATCTGGTAAAGCAATACCACGTAAAATTATTTTATTTCCTTGGGGATCTTGAATATCTCTACCCGTGACTTGCAGCCAAGGTGTACCTCGGTTTGCTTCTACTTGGTGGTTAAAGTCGGCAAAAAAGAGGATTGATAATAAACAAGAAATTAAAAAAATTATGCCGAAGATTTTTTTTGACATTGTGGCTCGAATTAGTATAATTTACAAATCTACTTAAATTTGGGGATTGGCGGTTAGGGATTGAGGATGGGGAATTTTTTGATTCACTAAGTCTGTTGTTTTCTGACTTTCTCGACCGTCTCTAATTTGGGTTTTCCAGTTCCTTCTCTGTGCTAGAGGCGGTTTTGTTAGCTTGTTTCTAGAGAAAAATTTGCTTGTGATGTTTATTAATGAAAAAGTAAATTGAGGTCGCTTGTATTTTACAATCTCCATCAGGATCTAGCCTACTACCACGAATTTGAAATTATGTAGCACGAAATTTTATTTTTGTCAAGGGATGGGTGTAAATATTGAGATTGTGTTTGCCAATCAGCAGCTTGACCCGATCGAGGGACTGATATGAAACTCGTTTCCGTTGTAATTCCAGTGTACGGAGTAGAAAAGTATATTGCTGCCAGTATAACGTCGGTGTTGGCGCAGACCTACTCTAATTTTGAACTTTTGCTGGTGATTGATGGCTCGCGCGATCGCAGCAGAGAAATTTGCGAGCAATTTAGCGATCGCCGCCTTAAAATTATTCAGCAAGAAAATCGAGGCGTTTCGGCGGCGAGAAACAATGGTATCCGCCACTCTCAAGGTGAATATCTCGCTTTTCTCGATGCCGACGATCTTTGGCTACCAGAAAAGTTAGCCTATCACGTGGAGCATTTAGAGAATAATCCTCAAGTGGGAGTCAGCTTTAGTCGTTCGGCTTTTATCGACGAGGAAGGCAAATCCTTGGGAATTTATCAAATGCCGAGGTTAAAAGACATTGCTCCGGTTAATATTCTCTGTCGCAATCCCGTGGGTAACGGTTCGGCTCCCGTAGTGCGCCGTCAGACCCTAGAAGACATAAAATACCAGAAAGAATATCAGGGTAACTGGGAAGATTGTTATTTTGACGAACAACTTCACCACCAAGAAGATATTGAATGTTGGCTGCGAATTTCCCTGAAAACCTCTTGGCAAGTTGAAGGCATTCCCGAAGCCTTAACCCTTTACCGGGTAAACTTTTCCGGAGCTTCGACCAATATTTATAAGCAGTTAGATTACTTAGAAACTATGCTGGCAAAAACCGAAATTTATGCTCCAGAGTTAATTGCTCGTTGGGGAAATGCAACTAGAGCCTATCAACTGCGTTATGTTGCCAGAAGATTAGTAAGTTTGCGCGATGGAGGCAGTGCAGTTAAACTAACTCATCAGGCGATCGCCACTTATCCCCAAATTATACTCGCCGAACCACGGCGCACTTTCCTTACCTTAGCTGCGGCTTATTCTTTGTGGCTGTTACCGCAAAAGTTCTATCAACGTCTCGAAAGTTTCGTCATGGAACAAACAGGTAAAACTCAGAAACGTCGTATTCTCAAAGATAGGAATTAGGAATTGGGGATTAGGGATTAGGGATTAGGAATTGGGGATTAGGGATTAGGGATTAGGGATTGGGGATTAGGGATTGGGGATTGGGAATTAATTATTACTACTGATTCGCGTCGGAGTAAGATTGTTTCCAGTTATCAATGACCAGTTATCAGTGACCGGTTATCAGTGACCAGTTATCAGTGACCAGTTATCAGTGAATAGTGAACAGTTAGTAGTTATCAGTGAATAGTGAACAGTTAGCAGTTTACTCACCCAGTCCCCAGTCCCCAATCCCCAATCCCCAGTCACCAATCCCCAGTCCCCAATCCCCAATCACCAGTCCCCAATCACCAGTCCCCAGTCCCCAGTCCCCAGTCACCAGTCCCCAGTCACCAGTCCCCAGTCCCCAACCAATGAAGCTTGTCTCAGTCATCATTCCTGTATACAAAAAAGAGCGCTATATTGCGGCTACAGTGCAATCTGTTTTGGCTCAAACTTATCCTCACTTTGAGTTACTAATCGTCGATGATGGTTCTCCTGACAGAAGCGTGGAGATTTGTCAGCAGTTTGACGATTCTCGGATTAAAATTATTCGTCAAGCAAATCAAGGCGTTTCTGCGGCGCTGAATACAGGAATTCGCCATGCTAAAGGCGAGTATATCGCTTTTCTCGATGGGGATGACCTTTGGTTGCCGGAAAATTTGGCTAAACAACTGGAACATCTAGAAAAATCGCCCCAGGTAGGCGTTAGTTTTAGTCGTTCGGCTTTGATTGACGCAGCCGGGAAACCTTTGGGAACTTATTTAATGCCGCAGCTAAAGGGAATTACCGTTCCTTCTATTTTACGCAGTTACCCCCTTGGTAACGGTTCGGCGGCGGTATTGCGACGAAAAGTTCTCGAAGAGATTCGCTTTCGGAGGGATAATTCCCCGGAGTATCTCTACTATGATGAAGAGTTGAGTTGTTCCCAGGATATCGAGTGTTTGTTGCGAATTGCGATTAAGACAGATTGGGAAATCGAAGGGATTTCGGAACCTTTAACGCTTTATCGGGTTAGTTCTGGAGGATTAAGTGCTAATTACCTGAAAAAATTAGAAATTTGGGAAACTGTGCTGTCAAAAATTCGGGCTTATGCTCCAGAAGAAATTGCTCCTTGGGAAAATCCTTCTAAAGCTTATCAGTTTCGGTATCTGGCTCGCAAAGCGATTCGCCTTCATGATGGTAAAGCAGCAGTGGATTTATGTCATCGCGCGATCGCTACTTACTGGCAAATTATTTTTGAAGAACCTCGCCGAACTTTTTTCATTCTCGCTGCTGCTTATGCTCTAATTTTACTGCCTATGTCTCTATACGATCGCCTCGAAACTACGGCAACTAAATTAACCGCAGTTCGTCAAAAACGTCGCATTCTCCAAGAACAACAACAATAACAGTTACCAGTGAACAGTTACCAGTTATCAGTTATCACTTAACAGTCCCCAGTCACCAATCCCAGTCACCAATCCCCAGTCACCAGTCCCCAATCACCAATCCCCAGTCACCAATCCCCAGTCACCAATCCCCAGTCACCAGTCCCCAGTCCCCAACCAATGAAACTTGTCTCCGTCATTATTCCTGTTTACAATGTTGAGCAATATATTGCTGATACAGTTAAATCTGTTTTAGCACAAACTTATCCTAACTTTGAATTGCTGATTATTGACGATGGTTCTCCTGACCGTAGCATAGAAATTTGTCAGCAATTTTGTGACTCTCGGATCAAAATTATTCGTCAAGCAAATCAAGGTTTACCTAGTGCTTTGAATACGGGAATTCGTAATTCTAGAGGCACTTATATCGCTTTTCTCGATGGGGACGATATTTGGCTACCTGAGAAATTAACTAAACAAGTTGACCATTTGGAGAGTTGTCCGGAAGTAGGAGTTAGTTTCAGTCGTTCGGCGTTAATTGATGAGGCGGGAAACGAATTAGGAACCTATTTGATGCCCCAATTACGAGGGATAAATATTTTTTCTTTGTTACGCAGTAATCCAGTTGGTAATGGTTCGGCGGCGACATTTCGGCGAGAAGTTTTTGAGGAAATTGGTTATTATCATGATAAAAATGGTAGAAGCGAAGTTTTCTATTTTGATGAAGAGTTAACTCGTTCTCACGATACAGAATTTTTACTCAGGATTGCGATTAAAACTAATTGGTTAATTGAAGGTATTCCTGAACCTTTGACTCTCTATCGCATTAATTCGGAAGGGTTGAGTGCTAATTATCTCAAAAAACTGGAAAGTTGGGAGAAAGTTTTGTCAAAAGTTCGTAGTTATGCACCCGAACAAATTGCTTGTTGGGAAAGTCTTTCTAAGGCTTATCATTTACGTTATTTAGCCCGGAAAGCAATTAGATTGCATGATGGAGATGCGGCTTTACGTTTGGTGTGGAAGGCGATCGCTACTCATCCTCGGATTTGCTTTGAGGAACCTTTGCGTACGATCCTCACTTTCTCGGCTGCGGCTGCGCTTTATTTCTTTCCTTTATCTTTTTATCAGCAAATTGAAGCTGTGGCAACTCAGTTAACCGCTAGTAGTCAAAAACGTCGTATTCTCCGGGAAAGGCTGTGATTTGGGGACTGGGTTCAGTGAACAGTGAACAGTTATCAGTTACCAGTACCCAACCCCTAACAACCAATTACCAAGAAATCTATGTGTGGAATTAGTGGCTTTTGGGATCGAGAAGGAAAATTAGCGAACAGTTGTAATCGCGAGGATTTCGGGGCGATCGCGTTACGGATGGCGGATTGTCTGCGACTTCGCGGTCCGGACGATCGCGGGGTTTGGGTGGATGACTCCGCAGGTTTGGCTTTGAGTCATCGACGTTTGGCGATCGTGGATCTTTCTCCTTTGGGACATCAGCCGATGGTGTCTCCAGGCGATCGCTATGCGATCGTTTTTAATGGGGAAATTTACAATTTTCTACCTCTACGCGCTGAATTAACCCAACTAGGACACAATTTTTGCGGTCATTCGGATACGGAAGTGATGCTGGCTGCTTTTGCTGAGTGGGGTGTTACTAAGGCTGTCTCTAAGTTTAAGGGAATGTTTGCTTTTGCATTGTGGGATCGTCAAGAACAAGTTTTGCATTTGGGACGCGATCGCACCGGGATCAAGCCTCTCTACTACGGTTGGATTAATTCTACTTTTGTTTTTGCTTCGGAACTTAAACCTTTCCAAACTTTTCCCGGTTTTGAAGCAAAAATTAATCGGGATGCTCTGGCTCTTTATCTGCGTTACAATTATGTGCCTACGCCTTACTCGATTTATGAAAATGTTTACAAATTACCTCCCGCCTCCCTCTTGACAATTGACCAAAAATGTGCAGCGAACTCGCCAATTTGTTATTGGGATCTGAAGAGGGTAGCTGAAACTGGTGTGAGTCAAGGTTTTGCGGGTTCGGATACCGAAGCGATCGCCGAATTAGATAATTTGTTGCGGGATGCCGTGAAGCTGCGGATGGTTGCTGATGTGCCTTTGGGGGCGTTTCTCTCTGGCGGTGTGGACTCTTCGACCGTAGTTGCTTTAATGCAGCAGATGAGTAGCCAATCTGTCAAGACCTTTTCGATAGGTTTTGCGGAAAATAGTTACAACGAAGCCGAATATGCCCAAGCCGTCGCCAAACATCTCGGTACAGATCATACCGAATTATATGTGAATGCGAAAGACGCGATCGGCATTCTCCCCCAACTACCCTCACTCTACGACGAACCCTTCGCCGACGACTCACAAATCTCAACTTTTTTAATCTCCCAACTAGCCCGCAAACAAGTCACAGTCAGCCTTTCCGGTGACGGCGGCGACGAATTATTTTACGGCTACGATCGCTATTTTAAAGCCCAAAATCGCTGGCAGGCGATCCGATGGCTACCCTACCCCCTCCGAAAATCAATCAGTCAATTCTTAACAGCCACAATCCCGAAAAAATCCCTCGGTTACAAACTCCATACCCTCGCCGATCTGATCGCGACAACCAATCGAGAAACCCTCTACAAATATCGCCTTTCTTATTGGAAAAACCCCACCAACATAGTTATCAATAGTAGCGAACCAACCACAATTTTCGACAACTCTCAACTCTGGCTAAATCAGCTTACTTTTCCCCAACAAATGATGTATTTCGACCAAAAAACTTATCTCCCTGACGACATTCTTACCAAAGTAGATCGCGCTAGCATGGGCGTAAGTTTAGAAGCCCGCGTTCCCTTATTAGATCGTCGCATTGTCGAGTTTGCTTGGCAACTACCTCAAAACCTGAAATTCCGCGAAGGAAAAAGTAAATGGTTACTTCGACAAGTTTTATATCAATATGTCCCACCAGACTTAATTGAAAGACCAAAAAAAGGCTTTGGTATCCCAATTCATAATTGGTTGCGAGGCTTATTTCGCGACTGGGCGGAATCTTTACTCGACGAAAAATTATTAATGGAACAAGGATTTTTTCACCCTCAACCTATTCGTCAAAAATGGCAAGAACACCTCGCTCATGAAAAAAATTGGGGTTACGAACTATGGAGTATTTTAATCTTTCAATCGTGGTTATCTGAACAATAAATAGTAGAGACATTTTCGGCAACATCTCTACTAAGTTATTAACTTATTTTCCCCCACCTAAAGTAACCGGTTTAGCTTTTGATTTTTCTCCAGGAACCAAATACAATTCAGACGGAGATGGGACAATTTGAATAGTTTTATCTCCCACAAAAGGATCTTTATAAAGCTTGAGTTTTTGCAACAACAGTAACCAGAAAAAAGGCAAATCCTCAACTAAATAGCGTCGCCATAAACGCTTGGGTTCAGATAACAAACGATGCAACCATTCTAAGCCTACATTACACATCCATTTTGGCGCTCGTTTGCTATGTCCTGATTCAAAGTTAATTGTTGCCCCAATTGCGAAGAAAGTTTTGATATTTTTGAAACGATTTTTATATTTGAAAATCCATTTTTCTCGCTTCGGGGCGCTTACTCCTACGGCTAAAACTGTTGCCCCTGATTGATTAATTAAATCGATAATTTTTTGACTTTCTGTTTCGCTTTTCTCAAAGCCAAAATCAGGACAATAATAGCCTACAACCATCTCTCTGCCTACTTTTTGATTGATTTTATTTTGGGCAGTAATGCAGATTTCATCATTAGCACCCAGCAAAAAAATAGTTACTTCTGGGTCATCTTTATGATCCTGATAATATTCGGGAAATAAATCTGCCCCCGAAATTTTTTCTACTAGCGGCGTACCTAAAATTTTCGCAGCATACATTAAAATTTGACTGTCGCAAATTATGTAATTAGCTGCTTGATAGGATTGATAAAATTCCCGATCTTTTTGTAAATTAATTACATGATCTACATTAGGTAAATAAACTACTCCCCCAAACTTTAGTTTTTCCAAGAGGGTAGCTTGGGACATATTATCTATTACGCAATTGAGTATTTTTACTTGTTCCACTCGTTCGTCCTCACACCAAGAATTGCTTCTCTACTTTTCTTGACACAGCCTCAGCACTTTACTCTCGCGAAAGTTAAGCTAATAAAAATTAGAAAGTTCAGCCTAGCTTCATCTAGTCAGTAAGATTACCGAACTGCGTAAGTACCTAACAGCTTAATACTATAGTTTCCTGGAGTCAAGGTAATTAAATTATCCGAGAGTTGACTAACTGGAACCCTAATTTATTTTAAATTACAACAACTTTTTTAATCAATAATTAAGAAATTAGTAATAATCTAAATTATTTTTTCCAGCATGAATATTCTTCTGCTTGATTATTTACTACCTCAGATAGATACATTGGCAAATTTACTTTTGGCAATTTCCTGGAAAAATATCGCTCATAAATGACAAATTAGGGCAAATCTTAATTTCCCTAGCCAGAAAATTCTTCTGGGAGAATATCTGATTTTGCCCTTAAAAAGGTTGATTTGTCAAGATATTTGAGCTAATCTAACCCGAATAGAACTTCAGAGGCGATGATACTCTAATTTTGACGCTGTTGCTTGAGATAGTCAAAGACTGATTTGTCACCGATATCTGGGGGAATAGGTTGGATAACTTTACGCAATGCGAAAATGAGAAACAAAATACTCCAGTTAGCGAGTAAAAGTTGTTCTACCTGGACTGGTAAAATTCCTACTATATGTCCGAGCAATAGTAAAGGTACTAGCGGTGTGAGAAATTTAGTTTCTAGACGATTGAAACAGAAAGCTTCCTTAAAATAAATACCTGTTAAGCTAGCGAAAATAAAGCCTACCCCGAATAAAGTTACCGGATGATTGTAAACAAATAAGGCTAATGGTTGACTATATTGCAATTCTATGATAAAGGCACTAATCGTACCGATCGCCCAAAAAAGTTGCAGGAGACGGTGTAGTGGGATTAAATAGATATGAATGGTCAACAGACTCACACCTAATCCGAGAGAAAAAAGCCCAAATAGCCAAGTTAGCGTAGTTAAGACAATCGTAGAGGTAGGTTGCCAAAAAAGTAAACAACTACCAAGAGCAAAGCTAATTGCTGCGATCGCCAATCCGGTACGATAGATAATAACACCGAGGCGATCGCGATCGGTAATCTGAAATTCTCCAAATTGACCTTGATATACTTGTTCTACTTGTGAAGTAAGCATAAATTCAATTATCGTGTAGCCGCATTTACCAGTTTACCCTTGAATTCCCAATCCCTAATTCCGATAATTCAGTCAGTGAAAATAGTTACTGCTGCTCTTAATGCTACTTTAATTGCTGTCTCCACTGCTAGGTGTTTATTTTCCAAAATAATATCTTCTCCCACAGTACGTTGAGCGACAACCCCACAGACACAACCCGCAGCAAAATTATACACTCCCCCCATTTTAAACAGAGTTCCGGCTTCCATCTCGTAATTTAAAACACCTAAGTTGCGGTATTCTTCAGTAATACCTTTTAGTTTACGCAAAAGATGAGGGTTAGCAGAAGAGGCAATTCGCTCCTGTCCCTCGTAAAATGTATCTACGGAAGCAGTTACACCTAAATGATAGTTAATCGTTAAATCTCGCGCAGCTTCTACTAAAGCTACTGTAATAAAAGGATCGGCACTAGCGGGATATTCTAGAGGTGCGATCTCATTTGCTGCACCTTGTCTACACAATGCGGCTTGACTAATAACAATATTACCAACTAAGACGTGAGGTTGAATCGAGCCACAAGTTCCGACGCGAATAATTTTCTCGATTCCCACGGAAATTAACTCATTGACGACTATGCTAAGAGAGGGTGCGCCAATGCCACTGGTAGCAGCGAGAATAGGTATACCATTGGCTAAATATCCGAGATAGCTGTGTAGTCCGCGATATTCCGAGAGCAGTTTAACATCTTGGAGATAATTTTGAGCAATGTAGTGCGATCGCTCTGGCTCTCCTGATAATAATGCTATTTTAACTGGTTCTCTGCCCAAGTCTGTTCGACTAAAGCCGATATGGTGGTATTTCATTTTTCTGGTAACTGGGGACTGGGGACTGGTAACTGGGTAACTGGGGACTGGGGACTGGGGACTGGGTAACTGGGGACTGGGGACTGGGGACTGGGGACTAGGGTTTTCAGTTAGCAGTTATCAGTTATCAGTTATCAGTCAGGATTATCAAGAGAAGAAATTGAGCAAGGTGAAATTAGAATAACTGGGGATTCGAGAGTAAACTGTTCACTGTTCACTGTTCACTGTTCACTGGCTGGGGACTGGGGACTGGGGACTGGGTAACTGGGGACTGGGGACTGGGGACTGGGGACTGGGTAACTGGGTAACTGGGTAACTGGGTAACTGGGGACTGGGGACTAGGGACTGGGTTCAGTGAACAGTTATCAGTTATCAGTTATCAGTTATCAGTTATCAGTTATCAGTTATCAGTTATCAGTTATCAGTTTATACTCCTTGTCTCCCTAATCCCCAATCCCTAATCCCTAATCCCTAATATCTAATCCCTAATCCCTAATCCCCAATCACCAATCCCCAATCCCTAATTTCCCAAATATTCTAATTTTGCCATGAAGGATATATAGAGAGTCTGCTACAGACGATACCGAGACGCAAAATTAACCTTTGGGAGAGTTTCCGCGATGAAAACAATTCTCAATATCTTCTTCCAGAGCATTTTTTGGCTTTGGAATTTAACCTTTCTGTCAATCGTATATATCGGAATTTTACCTTGGATTGCGGTTCCTTTACTTCAGGCTACCTTAGCAGGGGAAGTAGAAGCAGAATTTTTCTTCAGTGCGATCGCCTTAATCGCAATTCCGACCATTTGTACAATACTTGGTTTAGCTCGTTTTCGCAACCGTCCGCCAGAGTTGATGCGTTTATTTTATGGCGTAGAGGCTCCTTTGTTTGTCCTTTGTCTGCTACGCTTATTTGTATTCCGGGAGTTGACTGCGGCAAGTAGTTTAATTTTAGGTTGTGCGATCGCGTCTATTGCTGCTTTTCTGTTTGAATTATTACAAGGATATGATGAACGTCGTCTGTTAATTAATTGGTTGCAAGCGGCAGCTCAGACGATAATGATTCTTGTGGGTATTTATGCAGGAACGATATTGTTATTTTACGCTGTTCCGGCGGCAGGATTTTGGCTTCAAGCATTTTTCAAGTTTTATTGGTTAGAAAGTCTCTGGTGGAGTTTGACTAACTACCCCTTTGAAACTGCATTTTGGACATTAATAGGGACGATTTTATTCGGACTTAGTTGTACTTTATTTGTCGGGATGCCATCGGCTTTGGTATCTTTATATTTTCACTCTGGACAACGTATTTTGCGCGCTTTTGCTCGTCAGTATGGCAAAATGCGTACAGTACAAGTTTCTGGTGCGGTAGTAAGTTGTTTATTAGTCTTATTAGTTGCTTTCAACCAACAGCCACAACTAGAAGCATTTCAATTATTAGAAAAGCCCGCAGCCACAGACAAATCTCGCGTGACACTTTTGGCGAAGTCGGATATTATCCGTAAAGGTTTGACTAATGCTTATCTTTCTCCTTATCGCTATCTTTCCCCCGTGGCTAAGAATAATCACATCAAGGTTATGTATCAAAATGTGTTTGATTTACCGGAAGAATTAGCCGATTCACTGCAAAATAGTTACAATTTCGTGCTGTCGCCATTTTTATACCAAGGTGACAACAAAGATACCGATAAAGCGGAAAAACTTTATGCCGAATTTTTTGATACTTCAATTCAAAAAGGGGAACGAAATGCAGTTAGACACGCGCTTCAGTCTACCGCAATTATTGACGAAGCCAAAGCTGGAGTTTTGAATATTGAGGAAAGAAGAGTTTGGTTGCGCGAACAAGAAGTTAATTTAGAGGAACATGGAGATTGGGCGAATATAGAAATCCATGAAGTCTACGAAAATAAGACTGATGATGTCGAAGAGATTTTCTATTACTTTTCTTTACCCGAAAGTGCAGTCATTACTGGTGTTTGGTTGGGCGATACTCCTAGCCGCGATCTCCGCTTTCCTTTCCAAGTTTCTCCACGCGGCGCTGCCCAAAAAGTATATAATTCTCAAGTAAGGCGATCGCGTCCTGTCGATCCTGCTTTATTGGAACAAGTAGGACCGTTACAATATCGTTTGCGCGCTTTTCCGGTTCCTCCTAAATTAGCTACTTGGGAGACAGGAGATCGACCTACAGAAATGCACCTTTGGCTTACTTATCAAGTTATGCGCCAAGATAACACTTGGCAATTACCGAAGCTAGCAGAAAGACGCAATATTTTTTGGACAAAACGAACTAAGCGTATTCGTAATGCTAAAGAAATCAAGGGTTTTGCCGATAATTGGTTAGAAGCATCTCTCCCGGCAACTGAGAAAGAAAAATTGCAATCACATCACATAAATTTAGTCAATAGTTATCAAGTTACCGCCGAACCTTTAACTGACTCTGACTACGAATTACCTTCCGGAAAGCGGTTTGCTATTATCCTCGATACTTCTCGGAGTATGAGAACAACTAGCGAGAAGTTAAAACAAACTTGGCGCTGGCTAGATAAACACGGTTATACCGATAGTAAATTTAGCAATAATGATGCCGATTTGTATCTTACTGCCTCAGCCGGAAAAGAACCACAAAGAATTGACGACCTCCGCAAATTTAATCCGCGCAATCTCACTTTTTATGGGACAATTCAGGAGCGAGAAATGCTAGGACAATTCGTGCAGTTGCAAGGAGAAACTGCTTATGATGGCGTAATTTTGTTAACCGACTCAGGTAGTTACGAACTTGCCGAGAAAAGCGCAGATGTTCCGAAAATTTCTGCACCTTTGTGGCTGGTACATTTCGACTCGCTAGCACCTGCTTATGAAGATGCTATCTTAAAAGAAATTCAAGATAGTGGTGGGGGTGTCGCGACAGAATTAACTGACGTTTTGCAACGAATTGCAACGAAAACTGCGCGAGGCGAAAATGTGGTTAGTGTAGTAGATAATTATGCTTGGGCGGTAGAAAAGTCGGATTCCGTGGTATCATCAGATAAAGGTTTAGAACCGATAGCCGCAAGACAGTTAATTTTAGCCTTAAGTAAAGAGACTACAGGTGAAGAATTAACTCAACTTGATGCAATGCACGATCTTGCAAAAAGATACGAAATTGTCACTCCTTACTCGTCAATGATCGTCTTAGTTAACGATGAACAACGAGAAGCATTACGAGAAGCAGAAGCATCCGAAGATCGTTTCGATCGCGCGGTAGAAGATGGTAAAGAAGACTTGAATAAACCCAATAATCCTCTCGCTGTTACTAGCGTACCGGAACCAGGGACAATTTGGGGATTAATGGCGATCGCGCTTTTATTACTGATGACTCGCAAGCGACTTGTAGCGTAGTAATTGTAGAGACGTTTTCGACAACGTCTCTCTAATTTTCCTTCGATACAAAATCGCGAAAATGTTTATCTGTAACTGAATTTTTCGCCAATTTATTGTATATGAAAGGTTAAAGAAAACTCTCCAGATGTGATGTAGAGACGTTGCATTTTAGTCTCTACAAGATGATGATGTGTAGCCAAAATTTATTGTGGTACAATTACCGATAAAGCACGAGGAATAACTCGAAAATTCGCAGGAGTTTTAGTAGTAATTTCTCCATCAGTATTAATTTGACGAGGTTTTTTTGTCTCAATGGTAATTTCTTGACCTTCTAATAAACGAACACCTAACCAACGAGGATGTCTACCCGACCACAAAGCGGGAAATAAAGCAACAATTTGCCACCAATGTTTAACTTCTAAACTATATAAATCTAAGCGTCGATCGTCAATAGTAGCATCGCTAACAATTTGCATTCCACCACCATAATAACGCCCATTTCCTACTGCAACTTGTACTGTTTTTACTGCTACAGTTTCGCCATTAACAGTAATTTTTGCCTGAAAAGGTCGCGATTTAGAAATAACTTTTAGCGCGGTTGCAGCATAAGCAAATACTCCCCAACGACGCTTGGCTTCTTTCGTCAATTGTTTAGTAATTTTGACGCTTAAACCCAAGCTAGCAACATTAAAAAAATATTGACCATTAACCCAACCGAGGTCAATTTGCTTCCTTTTTCCTTGCGCGATCGCGTCACAAGCTGCGGCTAAATTTCGAGGAATGCCTAAAGTTCTCCCGAGGTCATTGGCAGTTCCTAATGGTAGAATTCCTAAAGGTAACTTAGTGTCCAATAAACCTTCAATAGCTAGGTTGAGAGTACCATCACCACCACCAATAATAACCAAATCTACGCGATCGCTATAACTACGAATCAGATTAGGTAATTCTTGAGGGTTTTCGGTGGAAGCTTCGACTAAACTAAACCCCAGACTCTTCAAGCGATCGATAATTTCACTGCGATGTTGCTGTCCGTTGCGAGAATGAAGATTGACGATTAATAAAGCGGTTTGATTTGATGGCATTAGCTATAGTTTAAGGCATAATCGCAATTTAACTTTACCTTAACTAAGTATTTTAAGCTTTTCCAACCAGCAAAAATTAATCTGGAGAGGGATTTTTGCTTCGGACACACAACTCCTACTTAATAATTACTTCTACCAAACCGCCCCAGTCAAGCTGTAACTTAGACTTCGCACTACCACCATTAACTGCAATTTCTACCCAACCATGAGAACCAACTAACGCCACAATACTACCAACTTCGGTATCGCTGTAGGTTTGACTACCTAAAATAATTAGATCGGCGATCGCCACAGACCAACTTTTTCCTGCTACCATTTCACCAGGAATATTCGTAATCAAGTTACCAAAAACATCCACGTATTGAATATAACCCGCAAAACCCGCTTCTGTGGGCTGATATGGGGGATTTTCCCACTGCACCAACGTCGAGGGGTTGATTTTTTCTCCCAATTTTGCTATACTCACTCCACTACCTAAATACGCCCCCACTGGTGCAAAAATATCTCGTCCGTGAAATGTACTGCTCGGTTGCGATGAAAGCCAATATTGCGAATTTGTCAACTCTACTGCCGTTATAGCTGGCGACTCGGCTAAAACACCACAGAGTAAGCCGTTGTCGGGTGCGACTAAATACCCTTCAGCAAACTCCACAGCCACAGCCCGACGCTGACTCCCCACCCCAGGATCGACAACTGCCACATAAACCGTTCCCACCGGAAAATAACGATAAGCATCGAGCAAGCAGAACCTTGCCGCCGCAATATTTTGAGGCGGTAACTGATGCGTGAGATCGACTACTTGCAACTGAGGATTAATTCGAGCTATGACTCCTTTCATTACCCCAACATAGACATCCTGCAAGCCAAAATCACTCAGTAGCGCAATGATTTTGTTTTCACTCATAGGATTTGTCAAGGCGAAAGCTGGCGAAGTTGTTTCCATTATACCATAAACTGGACGGAAAGCCCAGCCAGGAAAAAATTTTTTCCTCGACTCAGTTTAAGAGTTTAGTAGTCTGTCGGTCATTTTATTTGAGCTGCTTACTTGCGTCAGATGCGATCTTCTCGTGTAATTGATTCTCCTAATTTATAAAAATTCTGTAACATTTGCTACTATTTTCCAAATAAATGCTATTCTAAAAATAGGAATTATTTCAGTAAGAACATAAAAACAATCATTATGAACAGATTAAGTCAGGAAATGTTGAAAAAAGCTCCATCCATTCACCGGGAGAGCTTACGGAAAAATTTACAACATCGTTTAGAAGTTGCCAGAGCTAAAGGTGACGACAAATTAGTTAATCAACTAGAAGCCGAAGCTCACTATCTTGGTTTGAATTAAATTAATAAATTCGGGTACATTTTCAGCAATGTAGTTTGTAAGTCCTGAGTTTCATGATGTTAGGGAGAAAATCAAGGATACCGTTTGAGTGGCGGTATCCTTTTTCATGCCAATTTGCCAATTAAAATACCCTAGAAATAAGCACAATCAAAGGGAAACCCACTAAATATTTTGAAGTTAACTCGCCTGGCTAACTAGGTTTCCTAAGAAATAGTAAATAGTCAAGTATTTCAGATTATCAACTTAAAAACTATAGCGTTCTTCAGCCCAAGGTTCGCCACGTCGATGATAGCCATTGCGTTCCCAAAAACCTAACTCCTCGCGGTCGAGAAACTCTAAACCCTCGATCCATTTAGCACTTTTCCAAGCATATAAATGAGGGACTACTGTTCGCATAGGACCGCCATGTTCTGCTGGTAAAGGTTCGTCAAATAAAGTATGAGCAAAAAAGTTATCTTCTCTAATGAATTCTTCTCGGGTTAAATTAGTAGTATAGCCACCGTAGCAATGTTGTAAAACGTGAGTTGCTTTGGAGTCAAGCTCAACATTTTTCATGAAATCAGTTACTTTAATTCCCCTCCATTTAACATCAAGTTTCGACCAGCGAGTTACACAGTGAAAATCTTTAGTAAACTCACTTTGGGGCATATTCATAATTTCTGCCCAACTGAAAGTTTTTGGTTGAACTAAACCCCAGATTCGTAATTTCCATTCATCAGTGCTAATTCGGGGAACTGTACCATAGGTAAGCACAGGAAAACCTTTAGTTAAATATTGACCGGGAGGAACGCGATCGCTGTATTCTGGGTCTGGCTTCTGAAAAAATTTACCTAGCATGATCTAGTCTTTTGTTGATGGTTGACGTCTAGTGCTTGTTTAATTTGGGACTTCTACCGACATAAAAGTGAAAAGATAAAGCAAAAGGAGCCTCATTTGGCTCCTGAATAAGGTTATTCTTCGTCGCTTTCTTCCTCTTCACCCCTATAGACAAAGCTGTTTGAGCGTTTTGTAAGGACAGATTTACCGAGGGATAAAGCTTTTTGGGCTTCCAAAGCGGCTTTGCGCTTCCAATTAGCTTTGCGTTTGTCGCGTTTAGATTTTGAAGTTTTCTTCTTCGGAACAGCCATGATTAATGATTGTAAATAGGCAACCTTTCTATTTTACGCGATCTACTTGATTAACTTAAGGGTTGTTGGTAGTAGTAGTGGGTACATCCCTCAGAGTGGGTGGATTAGGGTTTACAGAATCGGTTGTATTTGGTTGATTGGTAAAGCCCTCTGGAGTTGAATCGCTGTTACCTGTAGTAGTTGTCGGGCGATCGCGTAATTCTGGTGAAGTGGGATTGTCTCCTGTGGTAGCATTAGGTGGGTCAAAAAGCTCTGGTTGTAATGGCGAGTTGGGTAAACCCGGCTGATTGTTTTCAGTGTCAGTAGCTTCGGTTTCTGAAACATCCCCATCGACGGCTTCATTTTCTTCATTAACAGCGACACTTTCAAAATCAAGTAAAGACTCAACATTAGGAAAATAAGTCGCCCAAACTTGAGGATCGGGTTGCCTGCGCCAAGACTGACGAGAGACATCGAGACGTAAAATAGGAGCGATCGCGCCTTCGTTTTCTCCGAGGATCGTTACCGCTACATCATTAACTAAGATATCGCTATCGAAAGCTCGCTGTGCTGCCGCTCTAGCCACCGCCTCGGCTCGACGTAACATAGTTTGATAAGTTTCGCCTTCTTGACGATTTAATTCTACATCCAAGCGAGCAGTATAAGCTTGAGCGACTTGGGGCGCGATCGCCTCGATCCCGATCCAGCTAACTCCAGTTAAACCTAGCACCGTAGCTAAACTTACCCCAGCAAAACTGCCAGAAAGATTACTTAATTTAAAGTTAAACATAGTTACTACTCCAAACTTATTTTGCCCATCTCTACAGCAATGGGGGAATATACTTCTAGATTAGTCTACCGTTATCGTAAATTTCCTCTTTATCCGGGCAGATAATCGTCTTAAATTAAGATAATCCTCGCGCATTCATGGCGAGGATTATAATTAGGGAAAAGCTGGCTTGGGAAAAACAGCAAAAGCGCCCGATTAAATTAATTCGCTCTCGGTGCTACTCTCAATCTGAGTTGACAAATCAATTATTTACAGAGAAAGTTTCACCAAAGCATTTTTTACTACTGAAGGTAATTGTCGCATAATTTTGCCTTTCTCTCGGTCAACCGCGACTAAAGTTACTCGTCCAGTAAGATATAATTGTTGGCGATCGCGCGATTGAATTTGATAGTCCCAGTGAATTCTCACACCTTCCATTTTTCCCATTCGCGTCCTGACAAGAGCGATCGTGCCTAGTTGTAAAGGTAGGTGATAGCGCAAGGAAAGTTCAACTACAGGTAAATTGCAACCCAAAGCGACAAGATCGGCAAAGTCAATACCGATCGAATGCAAACATTCTACTCGCGCTTCTTCCATCCAAGTAAGATAAGCACCATGCCAAACTACTCCTGCATAATCAGTGTGGTGAGGTTGTACCTTGATCGGATATTCATACCATTCTTGTTTCTGATTAATTAAAGTCATGAAACCTTCTTCAAATAAGACAAGCTAATCTTGTTGGTGAGAAAATTGATAAGCACCAGCAAGGGAAAGAGCGATCGCCGCAGCGAATAAAATCGGGATTGAATACCAGGGAAATTCTGATAAGGGTAAATATGCCGCCGCTCGCAAGCCAACGCTAGTATAAGTTAAGGGTAAGCAATAAACAATTACCTTCAAAACCACTGGTAGAGTTGCTGGATCGAAGAATGTTGCCCCTAAAAAAGACATAGGTACAATTAGGAAATTATTATACAAGCCTACACTTTCCAAAGACTTTACTTGCAAGCCGATAAGTATCCCCAAACCAGCGAAAACTGCACAATTTAACACCAGCAACAGCAAAAATAAGGGATTGAGAAAACTGCCAATTTTACCAGTAAATAAAATTGCTACTAAAATCACCGAACCCGCAGTCATTAAACCCCTGAGGATTCCGGCAAACATTTTACCTAAGTGTAGCGCTAACGGATGTACTGGTAACAACAATAACTCTTCAAACGTTTTCGCGTACAACCTTTCCCCGCAAATAGAAAAAGTTGTTCCCGCAAAGCTAATCGTCATCGAAGATAACGCGACCATCCCCGGTAAGATAAACTCTAAATAGGTATCTCCCGCTACAGGCTCGATCGCGCGATCGAGCGCACTACCCAAACCCAAACCAAAACCAATAATATAAACGATCGGAGAAACCAAGCCAGTAGCAGCAATCTGTACCAGTCGCACTCGCAAATCTAACCACTCTCCCCAGAAAACCGTCAGGGTGTCTGCCACAATAGTCTGTAATTGTCTGGGTTTAAAGTTTTTACCCAGTAAGAATGATGATTGAGATTTCACTAACTTAAACTAATTAATAGGCGAAGGTCTTTCTAACCTTGCTATTTTACTGAATATTGCGTAACTTTCATCGGTGGAGAGGAGTTTGAAACCGATCTCGCTGAGAGCTAATCTCGAGAAAGGGAGTTTTTGTAGTGTGGGCAATAATCTTAATTATAATTTGTCTTGTAGGTGCGATCGCATTTGTCCAAAGACGTACAAATAGAAATTTGATGAGTAAGCATAACCGACCAGTCAAAGAGGAAAATATATAGGCATACTAAAAAAAGAGCAAACAACAGAAGTATCACCCTAGCAAAATGAGACGTACTAAACCACCCAGATACACTCCCCCCAGACCCGAATCTCCCAGAACATCTTCTGCCAGTAATAACTCTGGCTTTGATTTAAATTACTTGACAATGGCGATTTTAGGAGGCATATTTATTCTCGGTATTGGTATTGGCATTGTTTTTAGTTCGGCAACAAACTTCACTCCCGAAAGCATTCACTCCAGCATCGAGATCGACCAACAAGCCCCCAATCCAGAGCTTTGTCGAGACTTTGGTGCCAGCGCGATCGTTACTAATATGCGGGTTTTTGTTACCTTAGACCCGTTTAACGTCTTTATAAGTCAACCTTCGATGCGTCCGGGTTGCGTACTGCGTCGCAACAACTGGTCAATTTTAGAGCGACAAAATTTGGTAACTTCTGAACAAGTACGCGATTGTAAAAACCGCATGAATACTTTCGGTTATACAGGTGCTTTAGAAAGCGATCCCAAAATTAGTTGTATTTATCAAAATGATGCTGCCGGAAATCTCTTCCTGAATACTCCCGGAGCGCCCGGTGCTAGACCTGAATCTGATAGTTTCTAGAATTGGCGAAAGAGGGATTGGGTTCAGCGAACAGTTATCAGTTACCAGTGAACAGTGAACAGTTCCTAGTTACCAGTTATCAGTTTATCCCCTAATTCCTCCTTATTTCCCTTGTCTCCCCCGTCTTCCGGTGTCCCCAGTCCCCAATTCCTAGTCCCTAGTCCCTCGACGTATCGTCCGATAAACGCGAATAGGTCGGTCAATACCTTTAAAACGACAATCGCCCATTTTGACAAATGGATCTCGGTTTTTCAAACGTCGATAAGTAGCTTCGCTAATAACGCATTCACCAGGAGGACAGATAGCTTCCATGCGAGAAGCCAAATTAACTGTTCCCCCCAAGACTGTATAATCTACTCGTAGAGAGCTACCCACATCTCCGACGACAGCTTTACCACTGTTGATAGCAATATGTAATTCCAAAGGTTCGGGCCAGACTCCATCAGCGTTAAGACGATCGAGATGTTCGAGCATTCCCAAAGCAGCAGCGATCGCGCGATCGGCGTGATCGGCTTGGGGTTCGGGTGCGCCAAAAAATGCCATGATACAATCGCCAATAAATTTATCGAGAGTACCGCCTGCGTCAAAAACAAATTTGAGCATTTCTTCAAAGAAACGATTGAGCAAATCGGCAATTTGTGAGGGAGATAAACGTTCGGAAAGCGAGCTAAACCCGACTAAATCTGCGAAGAGAACCGTAATTTCTGATTCTTGTGGTTGAATACGACCATTTTCCAGCGCTCCAACTGCGATGAGTTGTTGGACGACGGCGGGTGAGTGATAGCGTTCTAGTTGTTGGCGAATTTTTTCTTGTCCTTGGAGTTTGCGGGTTAACAGCCAACGCTGTACGCTAGAAGCGACGAGATTGGCGAGAGCAGAAAAAAAGCTAAGATCCTCGTCTTCTAAGACTTGCGAATCGTTCCAAGTTAATTGAGCATCGGCGTACAGTACCCCTACTACTTGACTTTCATTCCAGAGGGGAACTGCTAAAGCACCCCGAATTCCTTGAGCGAGAATACTATGTTCTCCAGTAAAGCGCTCGTCAGATTGCGCGTCAACAGTTTTGATCGCTACTTTTTCGGTAAAGACTGTTTGACAGATCGTGCGGCTAATCCAACTACTTTCTTTGTTGGAAGAGGACGAACGACTAGTAGAATTTTTCGTCGCCGCGTTGAGTAATTTTAGTTTCCCATCGCCGTCAACATCGATTAATAATGCTAATCGCTCGATACTGTTAAGTTCGCGAAAAACAACTTTCTGGACTTGGCGAAAAATCGCTTCGATTGATTCAGCAGAATTAAGATTTTTGGCAATTTCGACCAAATCTTTGAGGCGCGCGATCGCTTTTTGTTGTACTTGTTGTCTGTCGTCAAATGCTTCGGCTTCAATCCATTGACGTTGTAGTTCTTCAGCAGAACGGAGAATAGTTTTTAATTCGGTTTTTGCTGACCCTGGTGGAGATGGGCTTTCGTAATGGGGTGGCAAAACTACAAACAAAAATACATTCCCCATTTGGATCACGTCTCCGTGACTTAGTTTTTGGGGAGAGTTAATCTGAAACCTATTCAACATGGTGCCATTGGTGCTACCTAAGTCTTCCAGTTGCCACTCGCCAGATCGTTTGATAAAACGAGCATGAGCGCGGGAAATTTCAGAAAATGGCAAACATAGATCGCACTCTGGCAAACGACCGACGATAAATTCGTCTCGATCTACCCTGACTGTGCTTTCGGGATTTCCCTCCATGTTTAAGCGTAGCTTGAGTTCGCTCATGAGTCTCAAACCATAAATTGAGTCAGCTTAATCCTTGGTCAGCTAAAAAAATCTCACCTCTGGCAAAAATACCTCCTTTTTTAGTTTCTCCGAAGCAAGCAGGATCTGGCTGTTTAACCAGCATAACTGAGACTGAATAATCTATCTTGTCAGGTGCGATCGCTACTCATTGACGCAATTTAAGATTACTTGGTGGGCAGTTTTTTGGGTAGTGGTTGACCAAATTCGATGGTTGGCAATCCTCGTTCGGGTGAAGAGGAATTCTGAGGTGGTGTTGGTGTTGTTGATGGCTGAGTATTGCTATGTAGGGGTGGAACGACCACTGTTGGTTCTCCGGTGCGGGGAAATTTCGCTGGTGGTAAGATTGTGGAAAAAACTGGGCTGGGGTTTTCAATGGTTTGGCTAACCAAGGGACGTAAGATCCACTGGGTGTTGTCTAATTCGCTGCTGGACTGTTTTAACTCTATTTGTTCGACTTTAAATGTTTCTTCTGGAAAGAAATCTAAAACGATGCGGGTGACATCTTCACTGAACTGAGAAACTCGCACTCGATAGACTAAACCAGGGTAATTGGCTGTGGTTGGTACTCTACCTAACTGAGTGTTGGGGAGATCGATGACTAAGCGTAGGGGATCGGCTAAAAGAAAATAGTTGGGTGTTGTCCCTTCTTCAATCATGATTTCTAGTTGACTTGTCTGGGGATCGAATTCCCACTTTTTTAGGGTGGCTGCTTCGACTCGGTGGTAAATTGTTTGTCCGATCGCGATCGCTACTATGCAGGAAATACCCCACTGTCGGGTACCTACTCCTAGTCTTGGTCTTGCTTTTTTCTTCTGCGCTCGTTTTGTTCGCCACATTCCGCTCTGATTGATTTCACAATTATTGCCATTTTGACATTTGCTTGCACTACTGTGTTTGCTGTTGATGATATTATGACAATTTTTGCTGCGATCTAAATCACTAAGTTTTTGGTTTTCTCTCACTAACTGTCTTGACATATATCACGAAATATGGTTATAAATATCACCACAATAGGAGAAGTTGAATCACGGAAAATTAGTTGTAAATTAGCAAAACTGTTAGTAGCCGACGAGTGTTAAAGAGAGCAGATGTGAGATGTATATTCAAAAAAATTTGCCTCCTGCTGCTCCTAGCAGTTGGATGAAACAGGAAAAAGCTGTGGAGAATAAATTTAGCGAACGAGTAAAATCAAAAGCAGAGCAAGCGATCGCACCACAACAATTACCAGACGTTCAACAACAATATTGCAGTTTGTTTGACAATGCAGTAGTGGGAATTTTTCAAACTACTCCCAATGGACGCTATTTGATTGCTAATCGTGCTTTAGCAAAAATTTACGGTTACTCTTCTCCGCAACAACTGCTTGACAATCTCACTGATATTGCTTCTCAATTATATGTAGACCCCCAACGTCGTCAGGAGTTTATTGAAATTCTCCAATCTCAAGGTAAAGTTTCTGATTTTGAGTCGCAAATTTATCGTCGCGATGGTAGTATTATTTGGATTAGTGAAAATGCGACGGCGGTGAAAGATGAAGCTGGAAATATTCTTTACTACGAAGGTTTTGTTAGCGATATTACTCAACGTAAAGAAACTGAGTCAGCTTTGCGGATTTCTGAAGCAAAATATAAAGCACAAGCTCGCGAATTTAAAGCTACACTCGAACAACTCCAACGCAGTCAATCTCAGCTTTTACAAAGCGAAAAATTGTCAAGTTTAGGACAATTACTTGCTGGTGTTGCTCACGAAATTAATAACCCAGTTAACTTTGTCTGCTGCAATCTTCATCCCGCTCGTCAATACGCTCAAGATTTACTTAATTTACTCCAACTTTATGCCCAATATTATCCCGAACCAGTAGCTGAAATTCAAGCTGAAGCTGAAGCAATTGAACTCGATTTTCTTATTGAAGATTTTCCGAAAACTCTCGACTCTATGAAAGTAGGGGCTGAAAGAATTCGCGAGATTGTGCGTAGTTTGCGTAACTTTTCTCGCAGCGAAGAAGATAAAATGAGAGCTTACGATCTTCATGAAAGTATTGACTCGACTTTGCTAATTCTCCATCATCGGATTAAACCTAGAGGAGATAATTCAGGTATTAAGGTAATTAAAGAATATAGCAAGTTACCTTTGGTAGAATGTTATCCTGGTCTGATTAGTCAAGTATTCATGAATTTGCTTTCTAATGCAATTGATGTGTTAGAAGAATCATTTGCTCAAGGTTACTTATCAGCAGCAAATCCACCACTAATTTGTATTAATACTGAAATTGAAGCAGATAAGTGGGCAGTTGTCCGTATAATTGATAACGGTGTGGGAATTCCAGCCGAGATAAAACAACAAATATTTCAGCCTTTCTTTACTACTAAACCTACTGGTAAAGGTACTGGTTTGGGGCTTTCAATTTGCCATCAAATTGTGGTAGAAAAACATCAAGGTCAACTTGAATGTCATTCTCTACCTAGAGAAAAAACTGAGTTTGTGATGAAAATTCCTCTTTAGGGATTGGTGATTGGTGATTGGTGACTGGGGAGTGGGTAAACTATTCGGCATTTTAATCAAAATATCAGCAATTGGGAAATTGTTGTAGTGCGACCATCTTGGTCGCTACTTGTCTCTAAGTTAAATCTCACATTCCCAATTTTCCTAATTCTCCCAATCCCTAATTACCCACTTACCAGTCCCCAATCCCCAGTGCCTAATTCCTAAAAATTCCACATTACGGGATTTTTGTCAAGATGTTGGGTAACATCACGAGATATCCGATCCATTTCTTGTAATTCCTCATCAGATAATTGTACCTGAGCCGCTTGAGCATTATCAGTAGCTTGACTAGCATTTCTTGCACCCGCGATCGCGTTACTCTGAGGTTGAGCGATTAACCAAGCTAGGGATAATTGCGCTAAAGTACAATTATGACGTTCGGCGATCGCACGCAACTTCTCAACTGCGGCTAATGCTCTTTGATAATTTTCCCCTTGAAAGAGCTTATTTTTCGATCTTACATCTTCATCAGGGAAAGTTTGCTCGGCTGTAAATTTACCTGTGAGTAGTCCTTGAGCCAGAGAAGAATAAGCTAAAATCGAGATCTTATTTTCGATACAATAAGGCATAGCATCGTCTTCTACTTGTCGCCAGAAAAGCGAATAAGGAGGTTGTAAACTATCAATGCGTCCATATTGCGCTGCTTCTGCAATTTGCTCGCAAGAGAAATTCGACACGCCGATCGCTCTAATTTTACCTTGTTCGAGCAACTTATTCAATGCGCTCATGGTTTCCTCAATCGGGACAACTTCCGAATTAAAAGAGCCAGAGGGCCAATGAATCTGGTATAAATCGAGATAATCAGTATGAAGATTTTTTAGCGATCGCTCGCAAGCCGCCAACACTTGGTCATACTTAAGATGATTCGCAAATACCTTCGACGCAATTACGACGCGCGATCGTCTATCTTCAATGGCTTTTGCTACAATTTTCTCAGAATAACCATCACCATAGACTTCCGCAGTATCAATCGTCGTAATTCCTGCATCACAAGCTGCACGAATCGCTTTAATTATCTCATCATCTTCGATTCCCACCCAATAAGCTTTACCTGCTTGCCAAGTACCGAGGATAATAGGTGTAATTTGGACATCAGAATTCCCAAGTTGTCTTGTTTGCATTGCGTGTCTTTAGCTTACATTCCTAATTGATTTTGCCATCTTTAGGATTAATACGAATCTATCATGAGGATGTTGTTTTTTTTGGTTAATTTAACCACAGATTAACACAGATAAACGCTGATTTATTAATCGGTGTGTATTCTAGTCTATCTAATATTCAATTTTGACTTAACTACGATTAATCTGTAGAGACGTAGCAATGCTACGTCTTTACTCTACAATTAGCAATGCTACGTCTCCACAATTCAGATAGCGAAATCTCGACAATTTATTTATTCATCTTCCATCTTGATGACTTACAATAGTTACATATCTGTGTTTATCCCTATTTATCTGTGGTTAAAATAAATAGCAAAACTATGCTATCTCATACTACTCATGCTCTCAAAGAATGGGCAAGTGCCGTTAACGCCTTAGAACAAGGTAAAACAATTATGCTCTTGCGTAAAGGGGGAATTCGCGAAGTAGGAAATCGCTTTGAAGTAAAAAATCGGCAAGTCTTGCTTTACCCGACATACGAACATCAAAAACCCCATTTATTGAAACCAGATTACGCAGTCGAAGTAACACCAGTTGCTTCTGGTTGGCATCCAGAAAAAGTTAGAATTGGTAGTTGGGCGGAAATTACTGATATTTTGCCAATTAGCGACGCTGTAACAGTTGAAGCCTTATTAGCATATCACATTTGGAAGGAAGAATTTGTGCTATCTCGCTACAATTGGAAGCCCCGTCAACCGCTTTACATTTTGCTTTTACGAACTTATAAATTACCTCAATCTGTAACGATCGATTATCGTCCAGAATATGGTGGTTGTAAATCTTGGATCGATCTCGTTGAACCTATTTCTCTGGCAAATCTTGTCCCAGTTATTGATGAAAATAGCTACAAGCAACAAGTTAGCGAAATTCGCGAAATTTGTGGAGATGTTACCAGCAACGTCTCTACATAACTAAATTTAATCTAACTTAATCTTCAAGCGATCGCCGCCCTTTTTGTAAACCTGAGTAACAAAAGATACAAAAATATAGGCTTGTGGAAAACACAGTCAGCAAGGAGGTTTTAGCGCTTAATCTCTACGCGATCGCACCTAAATCTAAATAAATGTAGAAAAAAATACAGTTCGTTCCCAAATTAACGATTACACTTCTATTATTACAACAACAGATAATGATAGTCATGATTTACATTCAGGGTGAATCAGATTGGTTATGTTCCTGGTTTGGACAGGAAGTAGTTGAACAAGCCCTTGCTCAAAAAGATAACTTACGTCACTGGATTTGGCAGCATCCTCAAGAAATTGCTCTCGGAATGCGAGGACTACAACAATTAAGTCATCAACCAATAAAAGCCAGTGATTATCTGAGTAACTTGGAACCAAAGTTAAGACATTCTTTAATTATTGCTCTTTTAGCTAGTTAGCATTTATTGTTAACTGGTAATAAATCGAGAGATGTTGTAT
>NZ_JAAHBQ010000040.1 GCF_020144665.1 Oscillatoria salina IIICB1
TTGTCCAACTTTCTAATCCAACTTCCCCTGCATCCCAAATTCCATCGCCGTCTGCATCGTTCCACTTACTTCCTGAGATGGTTCCAGAGGATTGATAATTCCCAAAATCTAGATCAGTCAGGACTGGGAATGGGCTTGCATCACTACTTAGAGAAACATCGTAATATCCTTCATTTGGTGTTGACTGTATCCATCCCTCTTGTTGAACTTCACGAACGATATAGTTTCCTGGTTTTAGACCAGTAAAACTATAGTGTCCATTTTTATCTGTGGAAGTTGATTTTTCGTTACTATCAAGTTGACCGTTATTATTGGTATCCAAATAGATAGTCCAGTTTTCTAATCCAGATTCATTACTTTCCCAAACTCCATCGCCGTCTGTATCGTTCCACTTACTGCCTAATATTATTCCTTGAGAAGGAGGAGCGAGATTGATAAAGCGATCGCTAAACCCCAGTCGTTCAATACCGAAAATTAAATCTAATCCATCTGGTCCGCTAACTTGACCAGCGATGGTGTTAATTTGATAATTACCGTAAAGACCATTAAACAGAGCAGTATCGAATCCCGTTCCACCAAAGATATTATCGTTACCGGGACCTCCACGTATAATATCATTGCCGTTGTTACCAAAGATATTATCGTTGCCAGCACCTCCATTAATCCTGTCATTATTATTGGTTCCAAACAAATCGTCATTCCCTGGAGTTCCGACAATATTTTTTAGGGGTATTACAGATGTAACAGTTTTAGGTTCTAAGTTCAAACTGTAATCTGCGCGATCAAAAGTAGTAAAATCATTAAGATCGTTTTGACCGACAAAATTATTAATTATTTTTTTGTTAGTCAAAAAGCCTAAATTGTTAGCTGTGCTGGGTGTATTGTCATTCATTGTTTTAACCTCAAGTTTGCGTTTTTTCGTAAAAATATTGCCGATAAAACTGTACTAACTAGATAGGAACAATGAGTAAAGTAATGCCTTGTCGTCCCTTAATTAATACAGTATTTCCAATACAGACAGTGCGATTAGGCTGCTCGTGCCATCGGGCTGGGTAATAGCTAGCAAAAGCTTTTACCCGCAACGGATTTACACTTGCAATAGTGCCTTCTACTGTTTCGGAAAAGATCGTTGCTTGCTTCTGTAAATGGAGAGAGTTCATTATATTTCTCCTTCAGATGTAGGTCATTGCTGTAGTAGATGTACCCGATTTGCTTCAATCAATTACTATCAATAGCACTCTGACTTTTGGACGGATGTTAATTAAAAAATAGAACTTTCCTCAGCAAAATACAGCTAGGTGAATCCGCCAATACATCGTGCGTGTGTCGCTAAGAAAATTGAATTTAATACAGTAAAATTAACTAGGTACTCATCCTAAATATCTACTCCTATGTTTGGAAGTAATGTACTGGTAGCGGATAATTTTTTTAAGCAGATATTGCTTCTATATCCGCCAATATTGTTACTTTTTTGTGTAAACTATAAAAGCGGAAAACAAGCAAGAACTATTTGCTTGACTCTACTTGTTGAATATCTTAATTGGGCTACTAGGGACTGGCGGCTCATTTAAAAGTGAGCCAAAATGAGACTAAACTTCTGTTGGTGAACAAAATGGCAGATTCAGTTAGAGCATCTATCCAAGGACTGAAGTTGGTTGAACGCGCTGTAAAGCAGAAGGGCTGGAACAAACAAGCTCCGATTTTGGTGCAAGAGGCACAGACTTCTGTCAGTACATTGAAGCGATTTTGGCGCGGGAAACCCATAGAGAGAGAAGTTTTTATTAATATTTGTAAAGCTGTCGGTATCGATAATTGGAAAGACGTTGTACTAACCTGTAAAGATTGGCGAGGAGCGATCGATGTCTCAAATTTTGTTGGACGTACCCAAGATATATCTACTTTGGAACAGTGGATACTAGAAGATCGTTGCCGTTTGGTAGCAATATTGGGAATGGGCGGCATAGGCAAAACTGCCCTTTCTATTAAATTAGGAAAACAGATTGAAGATCAATTTCATTACTTAATTTGGCTAAATCTTCGGGAAGCTCCGTCAGTAACAGATATCCTAACGGAGTTAATTCTTTTTCTATCAGAATATAAAGAAACTAGATTACCAAATAGTGTTAGCGATCAAATAACCAAGTTACTTGAATATCTCAATTCCTCTCGCTGTTTACTCATTTTAGACAATGCCGAGTCAATTCTCCAAGATGGTACTTATACGGGAAAATATCGCCAAGGTTGTGAAGGTTATGGCGAATTATTTAGACAAATAGGTTCAGTAGTTCATCAAAGTTGTCTATTGTTAACCAGTCGAGAAAAACCATCAGAAATTGCTAATTTGGAAGGAGATAGTTTACCCGTCCGTACTTTAACTCTTAAAGGATTACAGACAGAAGCTAAACAAATATTTGAGATTCAAAGTTTATCTATCTCTGACGAAGAATCTTGTAAATTAATAAATTCATATAAAGGTAATCCTCAAGCCTTAAATATTGTATCTGCTCGAATTAGAGAATTATATAGCAGTAATGTATCAGAATTCTTTCAACAAGAACAACCAGTATTTGGTGATATACGTCAGCTTCTAGAGCAACAGTTTAGTCGCTTGTCTGAGTCAGAAAAACAGATTATGTATTGGTTGGCGATTAATCGAGACTTAGTTTCGATAACAGAATTAAAAGACGATTTGGTTTTAGCAGTTACGAAGAACAATTTAACTGACATCATCGAATCTCTAAAACGACGTTTTTTAATAGAAAAAAGCCAAAATGATAGCCGCTACACTTTACAAAACGTTGTTATGGAGTATGTGACAGAAATTTTTGTCAAACAAGTTACTCAGGAGATAACCGATCGTAAGTACAATTTACTTAATAGTCATGCCTTGATTAAAGCTCAATCTAAAAATTATATTAGAGAGGCTCAAATACGTTTAATTCTCGAACCAACACTTAAAAGATTGAAAGAAAAATTTGGTATTGACATAAATATCATTAAATACCTCATAAATTTAGTTAAACAACTTTCTTCAGAATTATTGCCTAAGTCAGGTTATTTAGCTGGAAATATCATCAATTTACTCGTTCATCTTCAAGCCGATTTAACTGGGTGTGATTTTTCTAATTTGACTATTAGACAAGCTGATTTGCGAAATATTAATTTGCAAGATGTTAACTTTACTAACTCTGACTTGAGTCAATCTATATTTTCAGAAATTTTTGAAAATATTTTATCAGTAGCTTTAAGTGCAGATGGCAGAACTTTAGCAACTGGAGATACTGATGGTGAAATCCGTTTATGGGAAGTAGCTACTGGTCAATCGTTAATAACTTTAAGAGGACACACCAGTTGGATACGTTCTCTCGCTTTTAGTCCCGATGACACTAAATTAGCTAGTTGTAGCAACGATGGGACTGTCCGAATTTGGGATGTCTCTAATGCTTTTGCCGCAGAATGGCTTCATACTTTAAGAGGACATCATCAGTGGGTTTGGAGTGTTGCTTTTAGTCCTGATGGCTCAAAAATTGCTAGTGGTAGCGATGATGCCACTATTAGATTATGGGATACTTTTAATGGTCAATGTCTTCAGATTTTAGAGGAACATCATTTTGGGGTACGTTTTGTTACTTTTCGTCCTGATGGTCAAACTTTAGTTAGTGCTAGTAGTCCAGATCAAGTCGTTAAATTATGGGATATAGTAACAGGTCAATGTTTAAACTCTTGGCAAGAAACAACGCATATTGTTCGTGCTGTTACCCTCAGTCCTGATGGAAAACTCTTGGTAACTGGAAGTGATGATTCTAGAGTTAGGTTATTAGATATTGAAACAGGTGAAGTAATTAGTATCTTATCAGGACACACAAATCGCATTTGGTCAGTTGCTTTTAGCTCTAATAACCTAATTTTGGCAAGTGGTAGTGCAGATAGAACGATTAGACTATGGAATCTTGAGGATCTTGAAAATGAAAATATTGAATGTTTTAATATTTTTCCAGAAGAAACTGGAAGAATTCGTTCTCTAGCTTTTAGTCGAGATGGCAAAGTTTTAGCCAGTGGCAGTGACGACCAAAAAGTAAAATTATGGAATGTTTTAGATGGCAAGTGTCTTCATACTTTACAAGGTTATACCTACAGAATTTGGTCTGTTTCTTTTGGCTGCTCTGAATCAATATTAGCTACTGGTACTGATGACAAGGTAGTTAGGTTATGGGATATTTCTCAAGGAAGCTGTATCAAGACTTTTCTTGGTCATCAAGGTCGCGTTCGTGCTGTTGCAATTAGTCCAAATGAAAAGTGGATCGCGAGTGGTAGTAACGATCAGACTATCAAAATTTGGGATATTGCTACAGGTCGATGTCTTCAAACTTTATATGGTCATAAAGACTGGGTTTGGTTTGTGGCTTTCAATCTAGATGGAACTCAATTAATTAGTGCTAGTGACGATCGCACTATGCGATTATGGAATCTCTCAATTGGAGACTGTGTCCAAACGATTGAAAATAATCACAGTTGGTTTTGGTCAATTGCTTTTAGTTCTCATCAGCAAATTATCGCTAGTGCAGATGAAGATTGCAAGATCAGATTATGGAATTGTCAAACTGGAGAATGTTTCCAAACTTTAGCGGGACATAACGATAAGGTACGCTCTGTTGCTTTTAATCTAGATGGAACGCAATTAGCAAGTGGAAGCGATGACCAAATTATAAGAATTTGGGATCTTGATTCTGGGAACTGTTTACACCAATTATCAGGACATACTGGTCAAATTAGATCGGTTGTATTTAGTCCAAATACAAGAATAATCGCTAGTGTTAGTGACGATTGTACAGTCAAGTTGTGGGATGTTAATAATGGTCAATGTTTAACTACATTAGCTGAACACGACCAACCAGTTTGGTCAGTAAATTTTAGCTTTGATAGTCGTATTGTTGCCAGTGGTAGTGAAGATGCAACAATTAAGTTATGGGATGTTTTTAGTGGCGAACGTATTAAAACTTTAAGACCTAAAAAACTTTATGAAGGAGCAATTATTAACCGAATTAAGGGTCAAACTCAAGCTGGAATAGAGAATTTATTAGCTTTGGGAGCTAAAATAGATTTCGATCGATAGAGTTAAAACGTACATTCTGCACGACAAAATGTACGAAATTGTGTGTCGAGCGTCACCTTTGGCGGGCGCTGATAAAAAATGGGCTTAAGTTCTTTAGAATTCATATTTCTAAAGCAAGAGTTTCCCACTAATATTTCATTTGCAGAGAACTAATTTTGAATTTGCTCTAATGCCAATTTAGCACGAGCTTGAACTGTTAATTCTTCGTCTGTGTCAATTATTTGCTGTAATTGTGCGGAAATTTTTGACTGAAATTCTGACTGAGTAACGGCTAATCCTTCCAACCCAACTACTGCGGCATAGCGTACTACCCATTCAGGATCTTGACATACTTTGAGTAAAGTTTCTAAAGCTTTTGTTTGGGATGGTAGCACTTCCTCGTCAGCTAATTTCGCCCAATTCATGCTACCTAAACCTTTGGCTGCGGCTCGACGCACGCTTAAAGCAAAATCACTAAGAGCCGCTTCAATTAAAGTATCTAAAGCGCGGGGGTCGCCAATTTTTGCTAATGCGCGATGAGACCAAGCTCTGGCTCCATAATCATAGCCGTCAATTTGTTCTAGAAGTGCGGGAACGGCTACTTCTCCTAATTCTACCAGTCCTTGAACTGCGGCGATCGCTGCACCCGGATTGTTATAGCCGAGGATTTTAATTAGGGTTGAAATTCCTTCTTCTTCACGTGCGGCTGCTAATTCTCTAACTGCTGTAAATAAGCTTTCTGAAGAGTTGGCTCGCTCTACGGCTTGGATTAATTCATTAGTCATGCGATTTTGATTGGGGATTTTAAATTGTTAGATTAACCGCTTTGGTTGGAGAATTTTAGTTACTAGTTTTTTTATTAGTAAATGTTAGTTTATTGACTAAAAATTATAATAAAGAATCCATAATTTTCATTACTTGGATACTTGGCTCAGAAAGAGTTAAGCTATCTGAAGAGCTATTTTCTATCTCTCGTTCCAAAAGTCCTTTAAGAGAAATTAACTTAATACTATTTTCTACTCCCGCTCGGGCGATCGCCTCTGCTGCTGGTAAATAACCGATTGCTCCTAAATCCATTAACGCCGATCGCCGCAATGGTAACTTCTCAGCCTGCAACCCTCGGATTAATCTTTTACCATAAATTTCTTCTTTTGTCAACTGATACATTGCTCTCGCGGCAGCAAATTGCACCTTTTCCACTGGATGTTGAGTAAAAGGTTGAATCTGGGGAATAGCTTCCGTTGCGCCCAAGGTTCCCAAAGCTTCTAACACAGCTTCATAAGGTTGAACCAAATGGGGTTTTCCGGGAACTTGAGTTGCCGCTTCCACACCACCTGCAAGCAATTTCACCAGAGGAGGAATCGCACTGCGATCGCCAAGCATCTCCAACGACTGAGCCGCAGCTTCGCGCACGTAGTAATCGCTACTTGACAAGCTGCCGATCAACGCTGGTACTACTCGGCGATCGCTCAATTTCCCAAGCGCTCTTGCGGCATTACGTCGCAGAGGATAGCCACCATCAGGCGAGCGATCTACTTCATCTTCCAGAGCCGCCAACAAAGCATCAATAGCCGCAGGTTCATTAACGCGAAACCTACCTAACCACCAAGCTGCGTAATAACGCAAACCCGTGTCTGATTGCTGTTGCAGATTAGCGATCGCTTGCGCTACCGTTAACTGCTCTGCCCCAGACTGTTGCTGACTATACTCTTGCATCCGTTAAATTTCCCAAGCGCTTGCTCAAACAATTAATTTTTAACTCAATTACTCTTCATCTGCACCCGTGCTTTTCGGTTTGCCTCCAGCATTGAGAATTTGGTAAGTTGTAGTCGCCTTCATTTTTGCCTCGCTATCACCTTCCATTGTCAGAGGCATAATGTTGACGATTTTACCTCCCAAGCGATTAATCCTTTGCATTTGTTCGCTCAAGCGATTATAAGGAACTTTGATATAAGTAGTACCACTATTGCGAATGCGATAGCTAACCCGATCGGGATCTACTTTTTGTTGCATTCCTTCAACTTCGATGCAATACATCCGGCTAGCGGATTCACCAAAAACCCCTTTGCCAACTCCTGTTTGACCGTACATACTTAAAATTCACTCCTTTATTTGAAAACCCTTCCACAACTTTATACCCCCCTAACCTCCCGAACTGCGGAGGCTGATAATTTTCTCCAACCCCAGTGTTTGGGCGGCTAAGGGGGCATTTAGCGTAACTCCTTAATTTTATTTTCTTACGCTGGTCTTATGTTGAGAATTTTGCCACCAGACCGCAAAATTTGTTGAATGCGATCGGATAATTGCTCGTAAGGTACCAAGTAAGCTTGATTAGAGCGACGCACGTTAGAGTTACGAATCGTGCGACCGATTAAGCCAGTAGCTTCAACACGATACATCCGTGCTGGTTCTGTAGCTACTCCGCCAAAAGTTGTTTGCGGTGTATCCGTTTTAGAACGGAAACTACTTCCTTTTGGAGTTTTAATGCTCGAAGCTTGATTATTAGCTAACTCGCGAGTTAAACGAGCTTTTTTGTTGCCCACTTGACCGCGATCGTTGTTAGCATAACCCCGATATAGTTGGAACATCCGGCTAAAGCCAACTGTTCTTACTCCAGGGGTAACGCTAAAACCTGTATAATAAGGAACGATGTTGTCGCCGAATTTGCTTTCATATTCGCGACTCTCGAAATAAGAATCTATTTCCGCATCGTATCCTTCTTCTTCTACACGGCGAGTATGTTGCGCCCACTCATCCTCATCGTAAGGAGGACGACCCAACAAATGTTTGAAATTCAATTCCACAAAACGTTGGTTGTTATTCGGGTAGAAGAACTTTTCTTTGTACAGATCCGACTTAGCGATCGCCCGAACAAAATCCCGAACGGAAATATTTCCTTGTCTTAACAAAGATTCCGCCGAAGTTAGCCGCTCTGACTTCATAATGTAGTCATTGCCTAACACTTGGCGGTACGCTGCTTTGAACACAGCTTGCAAATCATCTTCTGTCCAGTCTGGTCGTAATTCTACCTTTGTGCCATCAAAAGCATCCAGACCTAAGTTTCCCGACGCTTTGAGATAACTGGGAACTAATAAACCGGTCATAAACAGCCCTCCCGACTACTTTTTTAATTTCTTAAAGCTTTGTAATTAAAAACAATGCCCGGAAAAATCTGCAAGTGCTAGCCACGAGAGCCAACATTCGCTCATCCTTCCGGGCATTTTACCTAAAAGAACTAGCTCAGGGCGTTAATCGCGTAGTCGATGTAGGTGTTAGCTTCGTTAGCAGCTTGACCGGACAAACCGTGGTTAGCTTTGATGTACTTGAGAGCTTCAACGTACCAGCTAGGAGACAAGTCGTAAGCGCGGTTGATTTCGTCTAAACCAGCAACTAAATACTCGTCCATAGGACCGGTACCGCCTGCAACCAAGCAGTAAGTAACCATGCGGAGGTAGTGACCGATGTCACGGCTGCACTTGTCTTTACCACGCTGATCCGCAGCGTACTGAGGTCCCTGCATTTGAGTGGTATAAGGGAACTTGTTGTAAACCGCGTTAGCAGCACCGTTGATCAGGTCGGAAGACTTTTGGGTCAAAGCGCGAGCAGCGTCCATGCTTGCTTTAGCGCGATCGAGACGACCGTTCACAGCTTGTAATTCGGTGTTACCCAAGAAACGTCCTTGAGTATCAGCAGCAGCGATTGCTTCAGTAATTGGGGTTTTCATGGTTTTTATCTCTCTCTTGTTTCTTCGTGCAAATTACAAAATTAACCGTTTGGTTTTAAGACACACTCTGTCTTTCTCGACAATTTTTGCTGTGTTAACCTTAATCGGTCAACTACGCAACAGCAGAAGCAGCTTTATCGAAATAGCTAGCTACTTCAGACATTAATTGGCTGCAATCGCCTTGGGTGATGCCGTTAGGATCGTTAGCAATCTTAATCGCAGCATCTTTCATTTTTTGCACGCCAGCAGCAACGGAAGCACCAGGAACTCCTAAAGCTTGGTAGGTTTCGCGCAGACCATTCAAGCAGCGATCTTCGAGAACGCTAGCATCGCCAGCCAAAATAGCATAGGTTACATAGCGTAAAATGATTTCCATGTCGCGCAAGCAAGCTGCCATGCGACGGTTGGTGTAAGCATTTCCACCGGGTTGAACCAGTTGGGGCTGATCGGCGAACAATTCGCGAGCTGCATCAGTAACAATACTGGAAGCGTTGCTGGTGATGCGGTTAACTGTGTCTAGGCGCTTATTACCATCTGCAAGAACTTGATCCAAACCATCTAACTGCTCGGTGGTGAGGAATTTACCGCTATTATCAGCTTGAGAAATTACCCGTGTAAATGCGTCTAACATTTCGACTCAATCTCCTAATGTTAAGTTTTGTTTTGATTCTCAGCTATTTCTAGCTGCCTTGCCAGCATTAGGTTCTTTCCCAGGCATTCGGCTCTTTTTCTCGGTTTGCTTCGCAGCCTTTTGACGAATTCTGTAGTTTTCATCAACTCTGACTTTCGTTACCTCACTTGGTTAACTTCACCAGTTCGTAGGTGAAATCTGAGAAAGCTGCTCTTGTTTATGAGAATTCTCAAAAACTTGCTAAACCAGACTTTTTTCTGCCTTTGCCTGTTTTGTAAACCTTACGTTTATCTTTATACACTGCCTATGGGGTGTTTTTAAATTACAAATTGTTAAGATATTTTCTTAATTTTTTATTAACTTAACAAGGATTGTTGTTAAAGGTTTTTGAGGATTCTGTTTGCCAACCTGAAATAAGACAAAATCGCGCCTAATCTTGAATGAGACGCGATCTAAGGAAGTATTGGTCGAGCTAAGAAGTATTTAACTGGCTTAATCTCTGCGTTTTTCTAAGTATTGACCAATAGTTAGCTCTTGTCCAGCACGGGAGATAATGGTTTGTCTGGTACGGTACTGGGTGCCAATTAGTTTTAACTCTTCCTCAAATACAGAACCACCGTATTCTGTTTTCAAGCACATGGTTTTAGGGTTAGGAAAGTAAAATTGAGCTGTAATCGGGTCTTTGGTAGCAAAACCGCGATCGCGGTACAAAATATTCTCTTTGACACCAAAAATTGTTGAACCGACTGAAGGCTTGCGATTTTGCCCTGTATAATTGCTCTCCCAGGTTACTTTACTGCCTCCGACTAAGGTTGTCTGATCGTCAAATTCGTGTAACTGAGCTAATTTTATCAGTTCTGGACTTCCTGGTTCCAAAAAGCTAACTGTGATGAAACTTTCTACTTCTTGGGTTTCACCATTCTTGAGCGTATAGTAACGCCGTTGCGAGTTCCAGTTACCTGCTGACTCCTGGAAAAACTTTACCGCCAATGATTCTGATGTGGATAACTGAGCAATTTGTACAGGTGATTTCATTCAAACCAGACCTCTGCGATTTTCATTACACTATAGCTGTTTTTTAGTAAAGGTGCATGAGAATTATCGTTACATAACTTAATGCTAAACTGAAACAACTCTTAAATAACTCTGTCTAGAGGAGAGTATTCTCGCGAAACCAAGCATCATCAAGGGTCGGCAAGTGGTATAAGAAAAAAAGCAATTCACACAGACTCCGCGAGAAGCACTTCACCAAAGCCAGTCATTAAGCAAGCAAGAAACGAAAACGACTAACCATGAACACTAATTCGCTGCAAAATTTTTTCGCTCGCTGTTTGGGTAGTTGGGTAACAGAACGAACGTACCACTACTTGAGTAAAAATCCCCAAGAGGTAGAGCGATCGCGCACGGAATTTAATGTCAATCCCTTGACATCCGCTCTCATGGCAAAAGTCCTCAGCGATAATGAATATCAAGAAACCTCTCCGAGAGAAAAAATGACTGGATTTCAACTTGATTTCTACACCATTTCCGAAAAAGGTGAAGAAGTCTCCCAGCAACTAAATGCACTCTTCATACCTCAAAAAGAAGACAACTCGCAGTTAGAAGGAGATTACTTACGAGACAGAGCTTATGAAGAAGAAAGACCGATCGTATCTCATTTTTGTTTCTCCCGCGATCGCCAGGAATTGTTAATGACAACAAACTATACCCGTATTGTTGCCGTAGATTCAATTACACTGGTTAATCCCAACCTGAGAATCAGAAAAATTCTCACTTATCAACGTCCTCCCGAAGGACAACCATTAGAAAAAGTCGTGCTAGTCGGTTTTGGTGTTGAGGAGAGAGTTAACTAAGCGAATTGATAGCAAAGAATCTTTACCAAATGCTTCAGCTTAGTGCTAGCAAGACTATTAACAAAATATACTTGAACGCAAGTACATCGGAGAAAGAAATTCATGGCAAAAAAAAGGCGCCGAACTTCCACTAAATATTCAGAACGTAAATCAAATCTGGGAATTTCCCTAACTCCTACGGGAATAGACTTACTGGCAAAAATGGCGAAAAAAACAGGGTTATCCAAATCCGAACTCGTCGAAAGGATTGCTAGAGGTAACGTAGCGATCGCTTGTTCGGATGCTGATTTGACTATTACGCTCGAAACTGAATCCAGCTCTACTACTTCTGAAAAATCAACTCAGGAACTGGAAAAAGCTCAATCTGTAGTAGATGTTACCACTGGCTCTCGCCAACCAGAAATTCGGTCCAAATCTAACCAAACTGACTCGCTCTCTCAACAAGACGATAACAGTCTCCAACAAAAATCCGCACAACAAGCAAAACTAATTGCTCAGTTAGAACAAAAACTCAAAGATAATCAAACTCTAGGTGAAAAACAGGCTGCTCAAATCAACGATTTACAAAAGAAATTAAAAGATGGGGAATCGCAAACAAAAAGTCAAGATAAAACTAATCAAGCTTTACAAAAACAAGTTGCACAACAAAAAGCACAAATTAGCGAATTAGAGCGAAAACTGCAAAAACAAGAAACTGAAGCGACTGAACAAATTACTTTTTTACAAAAAGAACTAAACCAGCAGCAAACTCAGACAGACGAGCAAATTCAAAGTTACCAATCTCTAGAGCAGCGATCGCAAGAACAACAAAAACAGATTACCCAACTACAACAACAGCTTAAACAAAAACAATCAGAGTCAAACTCTCACATTAGTGAGTTAGAGCAACAACTTAAGGAAAATCAAGCTCAAGCTACACAACAAAAACAGAGTTATCAAGCTCTCCAGCAGCAATTAGAGGAAAAACAAACTCGTATTAGTGAGTTAGAGCAACAACTCCAGGAAAATCAAGCTCTCCAGCAGCAGCTAGAGGAAAAACAAACTCGTATCAGTGAGTTAGAGCAACAACTCAACGAGCAACAAGCTCAAGTTGCACAACAAAACCAGAGTTATCAAGCTCTCCAGCAGCAGCTAGAAGAAAAACAAACTCGTATTAGTGAGTTAGAGCAACAACTCCAGGAAAATCAAACTCAAACTGCTAGTGAAATTGAAAAATTACAGCAACAGCTTAACGAACAACAAACTCAGGTAAATCAAAAAAACGCTAGTTACCAATCTCTCCAAAAACAGTCAGCACAACAACAAGCGCAGATTGAATCCTTAGAAAAGCAACTGCATCAACAGCAATCTCAAGTAAATCAACAGCTTGAACAGCTACAGCAAAGTTTAGAACGTAAACAAGCACAAATAGCTAGTCAAGCCGAAAAATATGCTGCTCTCGAAAAGAATTGCTTAGAACAAAAAAGTGCGATCGCTCAACTAGAAAAACAAAAAAGTGAGTTACAGCGTTCTGCTACTTTAGGAGAAGTGCAGTTAAACAAGTGGCGTAACCGCACATTTTCTCGTTAAATTGGCTGATTTTAGAAAGGATTTAAGAAGGATTTCAGGAAAAATGGACGCAATGGAATTTTTCCAGCGTAGTGCTGGTAAATGGCGATCGCAGCGCGTCACTCATCATCTCGCTTTCCGACGTGCTGAGTCAGGTGGTTCGGAAATTTTTGTCGAACCCCTCGCTGCGGACAACCCGAAAGTAATCGAAATCTGTAAGCTACACGATGTTGACCCTAGTTTAGCTGTGGGTGGAGCTTTTGTAAGCTGGGATGGTTCGATGGATTGGGATAAAGAAGGAGAAGAACATAAAGGAACGACCGTTTTTTCGCTCGTTCCCGATCCCGATAATCCCAAAAAAGGACGACTTTTGCGCGAACGAGGCTATGCAGAAATTGTACCCGTCGCTGGTCGTTATGAAATCGATGACGAAGAAGCTTTAGTTTTAGTCACCGACTACGAAACCATGAGTACAACTGAACGCTTTTGGTTTGCTAGTCCAGACTTACGTTTGCGCACTAGCACCGTCACGCGCTTTGGTGGGTTTAGTACCGCTACCTTCTGCGCTGAAAGTCGAATTGACGACACAGCAACCGCAAAAGGCGATTCTAACTCAACTTCCAAACAACTAGAGCCGATCTGTGGTTGGTAAAGTGATTACTCAAGACCCCTTTCTGCGCGGTTCCGAGTATTTACAGTTCGTGCGAGAGTTGGCTCTCTCCCCAGAAATGGTAGATGTGAGTGAAGAAATTAATCTGCGTATCCAAATCTGTAACTGGATCGGGGCTAATATCGATACTGTCAATCGTCGGCTTAATACTTGTCTGGAAGCTTGTCACGCTTGCTTTCATCCCGAAAAGCGTCAAGAAATGCAAATCTGGGCGGCTCCTTTAGCTCAAAAATTCGGTGTAGACGCTTTTTGTAACTTACAAGTCAAGCCTGTGGCGATCTTAGTTGATGTTGGTCGCATCGTACCGCAAGATTGGTTAAGCGTAGTCGTCCACGAATACGCTCACGCTCATCTGGGTTATCCCGGTCACGATCGCCGCTTTTTTGATGTCCTTACTCATCTTTGTCTCGGACTCGGTTTACCACCGCCAACTTACCAACCGGATAATTTAGCCATTTTACCTAATTGGCCCCACTGTCAACCGACTAAACAACCCCTAGCTTTTTGGGTAGGTTCTTGCTGAAATTCTCAGTTAAAAATTTTTGGCAAAAGTTAAGTTTCGTCACAAAAGCTGGACGATAAGATCGCTTTTTGATAAAAAAATCGGGGTAGTAAGCTAAAAAAACTTCACTACCAACCTCTGTCTAGCCGAAAAAATTACCAATTTATAACAAATGATAAGATTTCTAAGTTTTGATGCCTAGACAGTTTTATGATCGAAATTAAACTTTTTAAGATTTCGTAATACGGAGGATATCAAGTGGCTCTTCCTTTATTGGAATACTCGCCTTCGAGCCAAAATCAGCGTGTAGCTGGATACGATTCAGTCTCTAACGAAGAGCAACCCTACATCTATTCCACAGAGTTGCGCTCCCCAGGGGCTGAAATGGACGAAGTGATTTGGGCAGCTTATCGCCAAATCTTCAGCGAACATCAAATTCTCAAATACAATCGTCAGACGGTTCTGGAATCGCAGTTACGCTATGGTCAGCTTAACGTTCGCGATTTTATTCGCGGATTAGCGACTTGCGAAGCATTCCGACGCTTGAACTACGAACCAAACGATAACTACCGTTTCGTTGAGCTTTGCGTCCAACGCATTCTTGGTCGTGATGTTTACAACGAGCGCGAAAAAATTGCTTGGTCGATTGTTTTAGTTACCAAAGGTCTGACGGGCTTCATCGATACTTTGCTTGACAGCGAAGAGTATCTGAACAACTTTGGTTATGACAAAGTTCCTTATCAGCGTCGGCGGGTTTTGTTGCAGCATGATAGTGGCGAAACACCTTTCAACCTGAAGACACCTCGTTATGGTGAATATCATCGAGGTCAGCTTGGTTTCCCCCAAATCGTTTGGCAGAACCCAGTGCGCCGCTTTATTCCCCAAGACAAGATTGCCAGAGCGGGCGATCCTTCTCAATTCTTGGGTATGGCACGCGGGCTAAACGCTCAAAACAACACCACGCCGAAAGTTGGTGCAGGAAATATCGATTATTTGTCGAAAGTTCCTTACCGCAGAAGATAGGTAATATTTTTTAGCTGAATGCGGCTGAGGCAGTTGCAGATTAGCAGGATGATTCTGAGTGGGAGTTATTTTGTTAATTGGTAACTGCCTCTATTTGTTTGGCTGTTTGGTTAAATTCGTCGTCGTAGTACGTCGAGTAATTTGGTAAATTCGGCGGGTAAGGGCGCGATCGCTTCTATCTCTTTTTCGGTGACGGGATGGATCAAGGATAGTTTTCTCGCGTGTAGTGCTTGTCCTGATAAGTTTACTTTGACAGAACGATTAGAACTGTAAGTGCGATCGCCGACGATCGGATGACCGATGTGACTGCTATGAACGCGAATTTGGTGCGTCCGTCCGGTTTCCAGACGAAATTCCATTAAGGTATAGTTACCCAATTCTTCGATAACTCGCCAGTGGGTGACAGCGTTACGTCCGTTTTTGTCGAGAGGCGCGATCGCCATTTTTTTGCGGTCAACTGGATGACGACCGATCGGTTGGTCAATCGTCCCCTCATTTGTGGCTGGACGACCGTAGACGATGCCCCAATACTCTCTTTGGGCTGTTTTCGCCTTTAGCTGTGCTTGTAAGTGCTGGTGGGCAAAATCTGTCTTCGCTACGGCGATCGCGCCCGTGGTATCCTTATCCAAACGGTGAACAATTCCCGGACGTTCCACCCCACCAATCCCCGCCAAATCGTGACAATGTGCTAACAAAGCATTGACAAGCGTACCACTTTCATGTCCCGGCGCAGGATGAACTACTAAACCCGCAGGTTTGTTGAGAATAATCAGCGCATCATCTTCATAGAGAATATCTAAAGGAATCGCTTCTGGCTCTAATTCTAGAGGTTTGTTAGCGGGAATTGAGACACAGATAGCATCTGAAGTTTTTACCTTCGTCTTTTTTTCGGTACAGACAGCCCCATTTAAGGTAACATTACCAGACTCGATTAAACTTTGGAGACGCGATCGGGACAAATCCGTTAACTGAGAAGCAAGATAACGATCTAAACGCATTTGTTTTTCAATGTGTATAAGCCTTAACTGGTGGAGGTTTTGTCTCTATCATACAATTAGTAATGCTATTTTACTCAGCCATTACTCACAAAGCTTTTTAGAGCATTAAGTCGAATTATTGCTGAGTCTACGGTTGAGAAGAATGAGAAGGAGTTGGAGTCGATTGTTCCGGATATTGAGGAGATACATTTAGGTAAGGCGAGTGATTAGATAAAAAAAAGGACGGGTTTTAACCTATCCTTTGCAGAAAAATGGAAAGCATCTTTACCAAGTCCTCTCTTCGTTATTTGATCATTTTTTGATGATCAAAAAGGGAGGTAATAACGGGCTGTTTACCTCTTCGAATAGAGCTATAGTGTTATGGGTTCTGTAGTATGAGAGTACGCTGTTTATATTTTACAGGATTACAGTTTTATTTCTCTCGGTATTGTTTTTCTAGTTCGTAGCGTTGTAGTTGTAGTTGTAGGCTTTCGTTCTCTGCTTTGTAACGTTCGACTTCTGTTTTGTAACGTTCGTTCTCTGTTTCTGTGGCTGCTAATTTAGCTTTTAAGGTGTCTATTTCATTCTGTTTACCTCGTAGGTCATTTAATGCAGATTGTAAGCCTTCGAGTTTGCTTTCTTGACCTTGGTAACGTAGGTAAGTTGTTTGGTTCATTGCTACTGTGTGACCCAAGCTGTTGGCTATCGCGAGGTGGTTTAAGCCTGCTTGGTGCATTCGTATGTTGCAGGCGTGGCGTAGCTTGTGGGCAGTGAAAGGAATGTTTTTTCGCCACCACCAAGCGTTGAAGGCGTTACTGCCTTGTATATTACCCCTGGCTCTTTTTAGTGGGTTCTTATACTCTGGCAATACCTCGCTGAAGGGTTGGTTAACCAAGTCGAAAGTCTCAAACCAATTTTTACCTTCAGGCATAAACGGGAGTGCTAGACGTTTACCTGTTTTACCTCCACTAATTACTAAGATTTTCTCAGTGTTGGTTGGGTCATTAATAGCAGGGATTATCTTATCATTACCTTGATATTTAATCGTTTCTGTTGGGTCATTTTCATCATCATTGTCTACTGCGATAAATTCTCCATTTCTTATCAAGATTGGATTATCCCAATTCATGATAGAAAAGGCTTCGTGGACTCGTAAGCCATAAATGGCAAGGATTCCGTAAAACCTCAGAGTCTTTCTGTTCCGGATTCCTTTCCCTTTTTCTCTTGAGTTTATAACCCAGCGCTCGTAAATGTCATGCCAGGTTTCCTCTATCTCTCTGTCGGTTGGTAGATAATCATTGTGCTTTTTGGTCGGCACATTCTGAATTGTTTTTTCCGCCCAGACTAAATACTTGGTAGGTAATTCCAGTACAGCAAGGTTTCGCTTGAAGGTTTTAAGATGCCTTTTCGCCAGCGACCCTTTTAACCCACTATCTATTAGCCACTGAGACAAAGCTTTCAGAGTAAATTCGTCGTTATTGTTTTGCCATGTTTCAAAGTGGGAAAAACTGTGGTAATACACTGCATCTGAATTTTTCAGCTTGTTCTTACGCCCCTCCCAGTCGTTATTAATTACTTCCCAAGCGTCATGAAAGGTTAGCTTCTGTTCGGTGGCTGCTGCGGTTGATTGCTGTTGGCGCGTCTTCGGTTTGCGTCCGATTAACTCGTCTTTCCATTCGTCGCTGTAGGTGCCACTTGTAAACTAATTGACTCAGAAATATTTTAACCACAGAACTCATCAATCCTATTCTCTCAGATTGAAAATCCGATCTTCAAATCAAGAAATAACCTCTCCCCCAACCCCTCTCCTACCAGGAGAGGGGAGCAGAATTAGTTAAGATTAAAAACTGCAAACTATTTCTTACTCTCCCTTCCCTTGAAGGGAAGGGGGTTGGGGGGTTAGGTTAGACAGTTATTAGGAGAAAAAATTCCAGTAATTTGAGCACTTACCCCCTTTTCAAATCAAGAAATAACCTCTCCCCCAACCCCTCTCCTACCAGGAGAGGGGAGCAGAATTAGTTAAGATTAAAAACTGCAAACTATTTCTTACTCTCCCTTCCCTTGAAGGGAAGGGGGTTGGGGGGTTAGGTTAGACAATTATTAGGAGAAAAAATTCCAGTAATTTGAGCACTTACCCCCTTTTCAAATCAAGAAATAACCTCTCCCCCAACCCCTCTCCTAGTAGGAGAGGTGAGCAGAATTAGTTAAGATTAAAAACTGCAAACTATTTCTTACTCTCCCTTCCCTTGAAGGGAAGGGGGTTGGGGGGTTAGGTTAGACAATTATTAGGAGAAAAAATCCAGTAATTTGAGGTAAGTTCACCATTTTTATAATATTTTTAATTTCCATATCTTTTCTACATCCCTAATTCTTGTTTTACCTTTTTCTGCTGAATTAACTATATAAACTAGCGACAAATTCACCATAACCATTGTAAGGTAAAGTCTGTTTGCGTACCCAAGCAATTTCTGAAGATTCACCGATAAATTTTTCGCTTGCTTGCGACCAACGGGGATGAGGTTTATCGGGATTTACGTTAGCAATATAATCGTATTCATTCGGGACAGTTGTATGCCAAAATGTTGCTGGTTGTGTTTCGACAAACTCAATTTTAACAATCGATTTTGCGCCCTTAAAACCATATTTCCAAGGCAAAACTGCGCGAATTGGCGCACCATGTTGTTTTGGCAATTCTTTGCCATATATTCCCACAGCAAAAAAGGCTAATTCATTCGCCATTTCTTCAATACTTAAAGACTCGGTATAGGGCCAAGGGAGGGAACCAAAATGTAGAGTTGGTCCGGTGGTGATTTCTGGGTCGTAAAAAGAGCTAAATTTAACAAATTTTGCTTTAGAAGTTGGTTCTACGTCTTCAATAATTGCTTTCATCGGGAAACCAATCCAAGGAAGTGCCATTGACCAAGCTTCTACGCAACGAAAGCGATAATTTCGTTCTTCTAAAGAAAATCTTTTTTTGATGTCGTCGAGGTCGTAGTTGCGAGGTTTTTTTACTAATCCAGTTACTTTTACTTGCCAATCTTCGGTAGGTAAATTTTGGGCATTCATCCAAATCCTTTTGTTGCCGCCAAATTCATAAAAGTTGTTGTATTGTCCGGCTACGAGATTGTTAGTTAATGGTCGGTCTAATTCGGATTCGGTGAAAGTGGGGTTAGTTCTAACTGGCTTTAATTTTGGTGTGTCTAAGGTTGCTTCTAAAGCAGTTTGTGAGGATGATTTTTGACAGCCTGTAGTGGTGAGTATGCTGCCGCCGATGCTAGCTCCGATGATGCTTTTGATGAAGCGGCGACGGTTGAAGTAGGCTTTTTCTGAGGTTAGTTTTGATTCGGGTATTTGCCAGGGTTTGGATATGTGAATGAAGGTCATTTTTTTGGAGATGAATTGTTTTTTTAGGTTCGCGCATTCGGCGGAGCCGTTCTCGTTTCGAGTAGGGGCAAAGTCGCAAAGAAAGAAGGACGCGAAGTGGTTTTGACAAGTTGATTTTATATTATTTACGTCATCTTGAGCGAAGGGTTCGCGTAGCGTTCTCCGAAGGAGTAGGATCTATGGAGATTGTTTGTTTTGCTCAGGATGAGATTTTATTGACATTTTATTAAATTTTGGGTGGAAAAGTGGGAAGTTAAAGAATGTGTTTGTGGAAGGTTAGGTTTGGGTAGGTGAGGGGCATAATAAGTTTAATCTTGAGTTTACTGGGGTGAAGCTATGGCTCGTCTGAATAATAAAGCTTGGCAATTTCTTTGTGCGGAAGTGGAAAGATGTGCTGCAAATAATCCTGCTACGGGTGATGTTTCTCGCGATCTTGTTTTGAAGCGGTTGGAAAAGATGCGAGTAGGGAAGGGGGCGTTAGCTACTGAGGCTGAAATACGGGAAGTTGTAATCGATCTTTTTCCAAATTTTAGTGAGAAGGCGATTAAGTCAGCAGCTAAGGCGAATAAGGGTTTTAGTCCTTTGATGATTATCCCATCTCTAGGGTTAGGTTTGGTGGGTTTGGCGGGGCTAATTTGGCTGGTTAATTTACCTTACCCGATGATTCGCCGTCCGGTGGCAAAAACGGCACCAATTTTGCTGTTACCAAGTTATATGAGTATGGATCATAATTATCGGGAGGCGATCGCTAATGTTGAACAAGCAGATCAACTTGTGAATAAAGCAACGAGTTTGGCTGATTTTCAACTTGGTGCGGAAAAGGTGAAGCAGTCACAAGAACATCTGAATGCACTTCCGGTTTGGTTTCTGGGCTATGAACCAAAAGCTTATTGTACTTTTTTTGGTTGTAGTTGGAAGTTTACGGTGGATGAGTTTCAGCAAGCGCGGGCGAAAATTGGACGCATGGAAGCGCAAATTTTCCAGGAAACTAATGCGATGACTCAACTTGAGGAAGGGGAGACGAGTTTAAATCAAGCTAAGAGTCAGTATGAACAAGCTAAAAATACTCAGGAACAAAAAAGTGCGATCGCGGCTTGGCAGTCTGCTCTTGATACTTTGGAACAACTGCCTTCTACTACTCTAGCGGCAAAAAATGCACAAAGTAAACTCAATGCTTATCAGCGCGATTTTCAGGCGGTTACTGGCGAAGTTTCCGCAAGTCAACGTAGTGATACTATTATCGCTGCTGCAAAACAATATGCGATCGCCGCAGCCCAAGCTAGTCAAAATCCTCCCCATCCGGTTGCAAAGTGGAAACAAATTGAGGATTTGTGGAAACAAGCTATCCAACAATTATCACAAATTCGTTTAGAAGATTCTAGTTACCTCGAAGCCCAAACTTTACTCGCTAGCTATCAGGTAAACTTAAATCAAATCCAGTTACGGCGAGAAGCTGAAACTGCTGCTGTGACTGCTTTTGAACGCGCCCAAAGCCAAACCCAAAGTTTGCTCGCTGCTACTCCTGATGACCCTAATTTAGTCGATCGTCCTCGTACCGCCGCTAAATTACAAGCAATTATTAACGAATTGTCTAAGGTGCAAAATGGTACAACTGTTTACCCTCAAGCACAAGAACAATTAATTTTTGCCCAAAATAAACTTAAGCAACTTCAGTAATTCATTTAAATTAGAATACATAAATATAATTATTTGTCAAGAATTAAACGAGGTATCTTTACCAAATTTTACTAGCAAGATTCGCAAGTAAAGAAGAGGTAAAGGAGACCTTTTTTGTAGGATAGGTTCAGAGGAGAAAAATAATTAGCTAAGATTCGCTCTGGAAATTTCGTCAGCTTGACACAAGAGGCGAAAATATAAATATCACCGAGCGAAGTCGATTTAAAAATAAGCGAAAACAGAAAATAATATTGATGAGCATCCAGACTTCAGTGCTAGCTCAGTTGCTGTCAAGCCTACCCAACTGGCGACCCCAAATGTATTTCAAATCTTCCTTAACTGCCCTTTCTCACGCAATGGAAGATCGGGTGTTAGCGGGGGATGAGCAACCTCTAGTAATTGCGAGTTTTCAAAGAGAGCGTTTTTACCGTCAAGAAGCTCATCGCTACCGACGCATCGCCCAGAAGAGCAATCAGGTTTATGTGCTAGCCGCACCAGAAACCGATTTTAAGCATGATTCTGGTGTTTACGAAAAAATAGCTTTCGATCCGGAAGATACTTTAACCAACGAATGGCATTTAATCGTCGTCGCACAGGAATATGCTACCTGCTTAGTGTGTCGGGAGCGATCGCAAACCTTAGCCAAAAACAATGATGCGGAGATGGACACTACTCGTCGTTTTGAGGGTATCTGGACTTTCGATCCTCAAGTCAGCAAGCAAGCAGCTTCGATCGTCTTAGAACGTATTTTGGCTTATCGACCAGAATTAGCAGGGAAAATCAAGCGGGCAAAAAAACAATATTTACAAAATCTCTCCGAGTCAATTGAGGAAGAAAATTTTTCTTTAGCCGACTCACCCACAAGCCATCCCGATCCCTTTGTCCAACGCTTAGTAACATATTTACAAGCAGGTCAATATAAGTTACTCAAAGCCAATCGTTCCCTAGTCGCCAAGGAAAAGAAAGAAAGACTGATTAACTCAGTGACAACCGCACTCAGGCGATCGCTCGATCCTGAAGAAATTTTACAAATTGCGGTGGAAAAACTAGGCGAAGGATTAGGAGTCTGTCGCTGTATAGTCTACCGTTGTAAAGATACTGACGCTACCGCAGTCATCACTCATGAATTTATCAATCCGCAGATTGACTCTCTCAAAGGACAAACTTGGTTGCTGCAAGATAATCCCTTATTTGCAGAAGTAGCGAAAACTAAAGAAGCAATTGGTTCGGAAAATGCCCAAAACGATCCTCGCATCAGTGACAAACCCTTACCAACCGAAAGGCGCCGTAATACTTCCCTACCAAAATCACTCTATAGCTTAGTTAAAAGTGCTTCGATTGTTTCCTGGTTATTGGTTCCAGTGCTGTATCAAGGTAGACTTTTAGGCATGGTCGAGCTACATCACTGCGGGACAAACTTGTCCAAATGGACGCAAGAACAAATAGCCTTAGTCGAAGCGATCGCCACTCAAGTTGGAGTTGCTTTAATTCAAGCTGAGGCATACGCTAATCTAGAAGACCTCAACGAACAACTAGAAGCCCTCGATCGCACTCGTTCCAATTTAGTCGCCATTACAGGTCACGAATTGCGGACTCCCCTTTCTACCATTCAAGTTTGTCTCGAAAGTCTTGCCAGCGAACCAGATATGTCTCCTGAATTGCGGCAAGTAATGCTTAATACCGCCCTCACTGATGCCGAACGAATGCGGAAACTAATCCAAGACTTTCTCACCCTCTCTCAACTAGAAAGCGGTCGTGTCGAATGGCATCCAGAATCTATTTCTCTCGAAGAATGTATTTATCTCGCCGTTAGTAACGTTCGCGCCCGTCTCCGCGAAACCAAATTACCCGAAATTAACGTTCCCCCCAACTCGGATCTCCCTTTAGTTCAAGCTGATGGCGAGTGGGTTGTTGAAGTTCTCGCCAAATTAATCGATAACGCCTGTAAATTCACCGATTCTGACGGAGAAGTCACAATTCAAGCCAAAACTAACGGATCTCAAATGGTCGAAGTTACTGTCTCCGATACCGGGCGCGGAATTGAACCCAATCGTTTAGAAACAGTCTTCGATCGCTTTTATCAAGAAGAAGGCGCTTTACGACGAACCACTGGCGGCACAGGTTTAGGTTTAGCAATTTGTCGTCAAATTGTCAACCGTTGGGGGGGAGAAATTTGGGCGGAATCTCCAGGCAAAGATCGCGGCGCAAAGTTCCGTTTTACTTTACCCATCGTTGATAGTCGCGAAGAAAAAAAATCTTCTCACGGTTCAACACCGAATCCCTCTAAAGGCAGAAAATCTAAGAAGTGATTGGGGAGAGGGAATTGGTGAGGTGGTGAGGTGGGAACAGTTAACAGTTAACATTGACCAGTTAGCAGTTAGCAGTTAACAGTTTATCTCCTAAGTCTCCCCCGTCTTCCCCCTCTCCCCCAATCCCTTGTCTCCCTAGTCTCCACTTTCTATGGATAACTGATAACTTACAACTGATAACTGTTCACTGTTCACTGAAATCCCCAATCCCCAAAAAACTGTAACATTTGTTGACAGATTGCAAAATGAGCCTTGTCTCGGTGATAGCATTCCCTAAACACTGTTTAATGAAGGAATTATGGCAGAAGGACTTTCTGGACAAACTCCGATCTTTGGTGGCAGCACAGGCGGTATGCTAACCAAAGCCTTAGTAGAAGAAAAATACGCGATTACTTGGACAAGTTCCCAAGAGCAAGTGTTTGAAATGCCTACAGGTGGTGCAGCAATCATGCGCGAAGGTGAAAACTTGCTTTATCTCGCTCGTAAAGAACACTGCATCGCTCTCGGAGCGCAGTTGCGGACTAATTTTAAACCGAAAATTACCGACTATAAGATTTACCGAGTTTTCCCCAACGGCGAAACTCAATATCTTCACCCTGCTGATGGTGTCTTCCCAGAAAATGTCAACGAAGGTCGTCCTTATAATGGCAAGAAAGACAGAAACATTGGCAGCAACCCCGAACCTGCTACTCTGAAGTTCTCTGGTAAAAAACCATACGAAGTTTAGAGAGTTGTTAATTGGGAGTTGGTAGTCGGTAGTTGGTTTTTCCTGATTGAAAGCTGGTAGAGATGTTTGATTGACGTTCTCTACCTTAACTGCCTACTAATAACAAATAACCAAAAAAAACGACAAAATGACGATCTTCCCAGATTTTTCCCAATTTTGCCAACTGGCGCAACAGGGTAACTTTATCCCGGTGTATCAGGAGTGGGTGGCGGATTTAGAAACGCCTGTTTCCGCTTGGTACAAAGTTTGTGCAGGTCAGCCTTATAGTTTCTTGTTAGAGTCAGTGGAAGGTGGGGAAAATCTGGGACGTTATAGTTTCCTCGGTTGCGATCCTCTTTGGGTTTTGGCGGCGAAAGGAAATGAGACTAGGCAAACTCACCGGGATGGTAGGGTAGAGGTATTTTCGGGCAATCCTTTTGAGGTGCTGTCTGAGTGCTTGGAACCTTATCATCCGGTGAAATTACCTCAATTACCGCCGGGAATAGGCGGTTTGTTTGGTTTTTGGGGTTATGAGTTGATTCGCTGGATTGAGCCGCGAGTGCCGATTTATCCAGCGACAAAAGATGATTTACCTGATGGGGTATGGATGCAGGTGGATAACCTGATTGTTTTCGATCAGGTGAAGCGGAAAATTTGGGCGATCGCCTATGCGGATCTCCGTGACGAAAATATCGATCTCGAAGTGGCTTACGATCGAGCTTGCGCGATCGCAACTCGTTTGATTAGTAAACTGAAGTTATCTCTCCCGGCTGAGGCTAAATCTTTGGAATCGATCTCGCCGACAAATCTTGAAAACAAGCACGAACTAAGTTTCCAAAGTAATACCCCGAAAGCACAGTTTTGTGAGAATGTCGAAAAAGCTAAGGATTATATTCGCGCTGGTGATATTTTTCAGGTGGTGCTTTCTCAGCGTTTATCAGCACCCTACGAAGGTCATCCTTTCTCACTCTATCGCTCGCTACGGTTAATTAATCCTTCGCCTTACATGGCTTATTATAATTTTGGCGATTGGCAAATTATTGGTTCGTCTCCAGAAGTGATGGTTAAGGCGGAACGCAGCCCAGAAGGCAGTTTACAAGCGACTTTGCGCCCGATCGCGGGAACGCGCAGACGAGGTAAAACTGCTAGTGAAGATGAAGCTTTGGCGAAAGAGTTACTTGCTGACCCGAAAGAAGTTGCCGAACATATTATGTTAGTAGACTTAGGACGCAACGATTTAGGTAGAGTTTGCGCCAAAGGTAGCGTCCGAGTTGACGAATTAATGACGATCGAACGTTATTCCCACGTTATGCACATTGTCAGTAATGTTGTGGGAGAATTGTCACCAGAATGTACTGCTTGGGATTTACTGAAAGCTTGTTTTCCGGCGGGTACTGTTAGTGGTGCGCCCAAAATTCGGGCGATGGAGATTATTCAGGAACTTGAACCAGAACGTCGCGGACCTTATTCTGGGGTTTATGGTTATTATGACTTTGAAGGTCAATTGAATAGCGCGATCGCAATTCGCACGATGGTTGTTCGTCCCCAAACTAACAATCAACATCAAGTTTCCGTACAAGCAGGGGCAGGTTTAGTCGCTGATTCTGACCCAGAAAAAGAATATGAGGAAACGCTAAATAAAGCTAGAGGTTTGCTCGAAGCAATTCTTTCCTTACGTTCTACTAAAGAATAGTTTAAAGATTAGTAGAAATCGCTTCCACCGGACAAGTAGGAATACATTGTTCGCAAACCACACAACGCGATCGCGTAAAATTGAGTTTAAATGTTTCCGGGTCTAAAGTTAGCGCCTTCGTCGGACAAACACCAGTACACAAACCGCAGTCCACACAGCTATCCTCATCAATCATAATTTCCCGACTAGCGAGAGAAACATTAATTTCCTGCGATCGCATCCACTCAATTGCCGCTTCTAATTCATCAATATCGCCCGAAAGTTCCACGACTAAAGTTCCTACTTGATTCGGCGCTACTTGAGCGCGAATAATATTAGCAGCTACGTTAAAATCCTTCGCCAGTCGATAAGTAACTGGCATTTGTACTGTCCGTTTCGGAAATATTAAAGTTACTCTTTTTTTCATCTTTGTAGTTACGATTGAGGTTTGAGATCGCCGTCTCAAATTTAACGGTTATGAAACAAAACTGAAACCAGCCCAGAAGTCACCACTTACTCCACTGCATAGGTTTGTTAAGCAATCAACTATTCATATATTCCTCATTTAAAGACTCAAGCCGTAACAGCCATTTATTGAAATGAAAGCATTTGCTCCGAATTAATTCTAAGCCAATTTTTTCAGCTAACTGTGGTCCAAAAGTAGACTTCGCTTTTCCATAATCAGGAAACTGCTCTATGATCCGTTTGCTAGGTGCTGTTTCCTGCCCATCATTGATTAACTCAGGTGTTTCATATTGACTAGCAATATTCTGGAGAATTTTAATCTCTTTTGTCCTTCCACTATCAAGATACTCAAAGCACATTGGGTCAGAAAAGAGGTATGCTTCATATTCATGTAACTGAATGTAAGGAATGAATCGAGAATCGCTAATATCCTCTGCGAAGCGTTGTTCTAAAAATTCAACTCGCTGTAGCGGATTTTGGCGCATATTCTCAGACTCAACTAATCCCGGAAAACCGGAATGAATAGCATATAAATCAATCATAGTTGTGAAGAAAACATCCCTAGCTTTCTCTTGCTTAAGAAAACGTATGATGTCGTTCTTCATTGGCTCATAGTTACGACCACCACCTCGATGTGTCCGACCTTTCTTTTTTGCATGAGCAATGAGTACCGGATTGTGCAGATAAACTTGATGTCGAGCTAATTCCTTTTTGATCAAATTGTCAGCAAATGTCTGCTCGGTTTGTCCTTCGGCAAATAGGTACAGGCGTGCCATTAATGTGGGCCTCCCCCTATAATATTTTTCTCCCAAACTTCTCCCAAACTATACTCTTCAAGCCAAGCATCTAATTCTGTTGGATTTAATCTCTTAAATTGAGACTCTTTACCGTTTCGGTCTACCACGATTACATCTTCAGGATCAAAATTATCTAAGAAAGAACTAGATTGGGTGCTAATGAGAATTTGGGTATGGAGTGCCGCCTTACTAAACAAATCAGCCACGATATTTAGGGCATAGGGATGAAGTCCCAGTTCCGGCTCATCAACAACAATAAGTTCTGGAAGTTCATCTTTTGGCTGTAAGAGCAGCGTGGTAAGACAGATAGCACGCAAAGTCCCATCTGAAAATTGATGTGGTCCAAATACATGATCTGAATCCTTTTCTAGCCAGTTGAGAATAACACGATTAGATTCATTTGGCTTAAGAACAAAATCATCGAAAAAAGGGGCAATAATCCGAATTGTGCCGATAATACGCTGATAAGCGGCACCTCCACTTTCTTCACGAAACCTCAGAAGTAATGCAGCTAAATTACCAGCATCGGGCATTAACCATCGGTTATCACCAACATAACAATATTGACGCACATCTGCCGTAGCTGATGTGTCGTGAAAGTGATAAACGCGGCAGTGATTGAGTAAGTATCTCAGCGTCTTAGCTGTTTGTATGCCTTCATCTGCTTCTTTACCTATTTTAGTTTCCTGATGTCCTGCACCTAATGAATCAATTCTTGGAGATTCCCAACCAGTTTGCAGAAAGCTCAATTTTTCTTCATCAAAGATTAGTGTATCACCTTCAGCATAAGACAGCAGTAGATCATAGGTATCTACCCCATTTTCAACTTCAAATTCCAGCTTTGCTTCTATCTTGCCCGTTGTCTTAGGTCCGAAATGTAACAGAGATTTAGTACCCCCCGATTTCCCAATGTAAAGTTGTAAGCGCCCAGCCATCATCTCGTTAAGCATCTTGAAGAAAGAGATCAAATTGCTTTTACCTGCCCCATTTGCTCCAATCAAGATATTTAAAGGATGTAGCTCAATATCCATTGCCTTAATAGACTTAAATCCATTGAGGGTTAATCTTTTTAGCCTATTCAAAAGTCAGTCTCCTAATTCCATAATTATCTGTTTAGTTATGCAATAATATTTATCATTGTCAGCTTGTTAATAAACCATCATTTGAGGGAAAAACTCATTTGAGTCTTCAGGAATTTTTCGAGTTTCGTCCAGATAATCTAATCCTAATACTGATAGTCAAATTTTATCCCGGAAAAGCTTTTGGAAAGGTGTAGCTTACAAGCACCGAAGTGATGGACGAATAGCTAAAATTGGCACTGGGCACGATCGCCTAACTTCAGTCCGATCCATCATCGTTAAAATGAAAAGATATTATAGAATTTGTGGAAATTTAACAATTTATAAAGTTTACTTGACATGACTCAGGATTTATCTCCAGCAAATATCGAGCAAACAGCCAAAGTTGCCAAACGGGTGAGAAATGTCGTTATTGCCATTGTAGCGATCGCCTTAGCCGCAGCTTTATTTTTAGGCTTCCAAACTGAAACTGACACAGCTACTCTTGACGCGCAAGCATCAGAATCAACCCCTTTAGAAGTGGCTTTAAGCAACGGTAAACCAACATTCCTCGAATTTTACGCCAACTGGTGTACAAGCTGTCAGACAATGGCAAAAGACCTCAACGAAGTCAAAAACGAATATAGCGATCGCGTCAACTTCGTCATGCTCAACGTTGATAATAGCAAATGGCTGCCAGAAGTATTGCGCTATCGAGTTGACGGCATTCCTCACTTCGTCTTCTTAAACCCAGAAGGAAACGCGATCGCCCAAACCATCGGCGAACAACCAATGTCAGTCATCCAAACAAATTTAGACGCTTTAATCGCCAATAATCCCATCCCATATACAAACAACTTCGGTCAAGTCTCAAGATTAGAGGCAATAATGAACAACCCACCGCAAACCTCAGACGACCCCCGCAGTCACGGCGCATCAGTCAAATAAACCTCTTACCAAGTTCGACCAAACACACCATGTAGGGGCAACCCCCAGTGGTTGCCCTAGCCCCCAGTGGTTGCCCTAGCCCCCAGTGGTTGCCCTAGACCCCAGTGGTTGCCCTAACCCCCAGTGGTCGCCCTAACCCCCAGTGGTCGCCCTCGCCCCCAGTGGTTGCCCTCTCCGCCCTCTCCTTACTCACAAGCTAATCTGGCACAAAATGAGATCCCTTCAACTACGCATCCTCACAACTCTTCTCCCACTGCTAACCGCAGCTAGCTGCGCCCCCACAACCTCATCTAAACCAGAATTAGCAACACCCACCCCGCAAACCAAACAAATACGACAAAACCAGCAAAATTCCCCAGAAATCTCCGTTTCAGTTCCCTTAGAAAATCAGTGGACACCCGAACTAGAAGCCGAATTTCAACAACGAGCCAAGCAAATCATCGCCTACCACGCCAACTCAAACTACGGTAACACCCACGGCGAAAACGAGAAAAGATCCTACCCCAAAGCCATGTTTGACTTCTTAGCCGGAAACCGAGACAAAGCCATCTCCTTCCTGCAACAAGAAGATATCCAAGCCGAAGATAACCGCCACACCCAAGGCATTGATTATTATTACGCCTTCACCCTCAAAGGACAAATCCGCAAATACTTCTTCTTTGGCGAAAATCTCGACCCTGCTTACAAACAACGAATGTTCGAGGGGGCAAAAACCTGGACAGAAAAAGACCCCAACGGACGTCCTCATCCCATCTACGGAGAAGGTAAAGGCGGTGAAGGTTGGGAACCGGAAATACGCGGCGGCTGGGTAGACGGACGCAACACCGATGGTCTGCGTGCCATGCGAGAAACAGCTATTTACCTGATGGCAGAAGAAACAGGTAACGAAAACACTCGCCAGCTTTATAAAGAAAAACTTCAGCGCTACGTGGGGGCTTTATATAACATTGGTATGGGTGAATGGGACTCAGAAACCTATCACGGTCATACCTTCGCTGCTTATCTCAACCTTTATGATTTTGCCCAAGATCCAGAAGTAAAAGCTTTAGCCAAAGCTGGCTTAGATTGGATGTCTGCGGCGGCTGCACTGAAATATTATCGCGGTGGTTTTGGCGGACCATCAAAGCGAGATTACGGTTATAGCAATGTTGTTTTTGGTTCGTCGGCAGCGCGTACCTTTTGGTTATATTTTGGCGATACAACTCACCAAAATCCCGATCCAGAACTGGATACCCTACATTTAATTACCAGTTCCTATCGTCCTCCTTTAGCTGTAGTTGCTTTAGCCCGGAAACAGTTTGATAAACCAGTAGAAATCTTAGCTACTAAACCACTATACGAAAATTGGCAACCAGGAAACGATCGGCAACCGGGATATTGGGAAACGAATTTTTTCGCTAATACTTATCAAATGGGTAGCATCGCGGGAACTTTTCCGGATGCCGATCTTAGTCCGTTTAAATTAATGGCTGATAACTCCCAACGTGGTGTTGATTATTTCGTCGTTAATACAGGCGGTGGCTGGGTTAGACCAGGAAAAAATCCAGGCGATCGAATTGGACAATACCGCAATCTTCTGATTTGGTTGCGTCCCGCCAATCAACCTTTTTTCTTCCAATTACCAGAAACAGCTAAGGCGGAAATTGAAGAGGGAATTTGGTTTTTTCAACTAGAAAATACTTGGTTAGCTGTTCAGCCAATTAATTTGAGTAGCTATACAAAAGTCAGTATCCCGAAAGAAAAATTTGCCCAGCAATATTCGGCGGAGCAAACTTTGCAAGCGACAGCTACAGGAAATAATTATGCGGGTTTTGTGTTAGAAGTGGGTGAAAGAGAAAGTTATGGTAGTTATGAGGATTTTCAACAAGCAGTTAAAAGTAAAAGCCGCCTTGATTTGAGTAGTTTGGATCGAGGAAAAGTACAGTTAAGGGGTGCTAATGGCTCTCGCTTAGAATTAACTCTCAACAGCGAGAATGAATTACCTTTAGTTGTGCGTAACGGGACGATTCATAACTGGTCAAAAAATTTTGCTATCTATAACCCGACAAACGGGAATTTGCCTATTTATCTGGGATGGAAAATAGGTAATTTGCAAATCAAAGCTGGAGATTTAAGTTTTGAGGCGACTGTCACTGGATATTAGTTTTTAGTGGCAGTTTATGGTCAAATAAAAGTTAGAGTTAACTAGATACAATTATCAAGTTATTAGGTATTTCTTTCTTTTGGTTCTCTCAGAGGAAAGCAAAATTTACACAACCTTGACTAGGTTAACCTTGTGCCGCCATCTAGACAATGTTAGCGAGAAAAAAAATCTCGAAACTCTACCTAACAGAATAAATCTTATCAGTTTGATGATGCGTCTGTAGATTGAAGTATCAAAGGAAATTTTTCTAGAAGATATGAGTAGATCGCTATCTAAGCGACTGATGGCGATGCCAAAAATAGATAAGGAGGAATTTAGTTTTGTTTTTCCATAAAAAAGAGCTAATTGAGAAAAGCATAAATATAGATGAGCCTAATCCTCGTTTTGCTCAACTGTTATTAGAACAATTTGGCGGTGCGACAGGCGAATTATCGGCTGCTTTACAATATTGGGTACAATCATTTCATACCGAAGATCCTGGTATTCGGGATATGCTTCAAGATATTGCTATTGAAGAGTTTAGTCACTTAGAAATGATTGGCAAACTGATCGAAAATCATACCAAAAATGTCGATCAAACTGAAGCATTTAAGAGTACCTTGTTTGCTGTTCGTGGTAAAGGACCTCACTTTCTCGACAGTCAAGGAAATGCTTGGAATGCAAATTATCTAAATGAAGGTGGCGATGTAGTGCGAGATTTACGTGCTGATATTGCGGCTGAAGCGGGGGCGCGTCAAACTTACGAACAACTGATTAAATTAGCACCAGATGAGGGTACAAAGAAGACTTTGGTTCACTTGCTCACCCGGGAAATTTCTCATACGAAAATGTTCATGAATGCCTTAGATTCAATGGGTAAACTTACCGATCCTTTCTTTGGTAATATTGAACCTGATGAAACTGTAGATATTTACTATAATCTCTCTACTAACGGTAAGGATGAGCGTGGTCCTTGGAATTCGGAACCTGATTTTCGCTATGTGGCAAATCCTCAACCCGGCGGACAATAATTATTAGTTAGGGTGCGTTTAGTAACGCACCTTCTAACTAGATATTTTTTAATGAACTTGGCGGGTTCTTTTGGGCAGAATCCAACACAAAATGGGAGATATTGCTGCACAGTAAATTGCGACAATCCCAATTACTAACAAAGCTTGACTTAATTCTGGAGTCATGATGAGCCTCTTTGATATCCTGACTCAGTAGCGTAAACCCTGAGTGTCTCTACGACAATTTTAACAATTGACCTAGTTTTTGGTAGCTTTGGTGACAGAACAAATACTACCTTGTAAGGTAATGATTTCTACACTTTCAAGGCGATCGCTTTCTGATTTTCAGATTTAGAGTTGATAAAACTTAAAGCTTTGTTTTATTTGTTAATAAAATTGCCGATTAGTAACTAACTTTTTCTTCTTGAACCAAGGTTAAATTTAGCAATTCTCCTTTAGCAGAATAGCTGCGAACCAACCTATAGCGCAGGTTTGGGGCGACTAACCAACCAGCTTCGAGAACAAAAGGATAACCGCGTTTAATTTCTAAGGGACAGTTAGCAGAAGCTGCATCTGGTAGTAACAAAATCTGTACGGGTAAGTCGCTTTTTTGACGCTCCACGCCCTATAAGGACGTGGATTCTTCATTCAACGAATCTTCGTTGGCTAACAGGATTTCTCCAACCAACCAAGAGGAAGTTTCTCCTGAAGCGTAGATTTTCGTGCGCCCCACGATATATAAAGCTCTTTGCAGAATGTTTATCGCCGCGTTCCAGTCCCGGTCGCAAACAAACCTACAATGATGACAAACATGAGTTCTCGTCGATAGAGATTTTTGTACTTTCTCTCCACAGTTGGAGCAGTTTTGAGAAGTATTATGGGGAGGAACAGCAATGGCTAACTTTCCATATTTGTCTGCAAAGTATTCTAACCATTGACGGAAAGTTGTCCATCCTGCATCCGTTATCGATTTAGCTAGACGACGATTCTTCACCATGCCTCTTACATTCAAATTTTCATAGGCGACCAAATCGTTAGATTGGATTAAACGGAGTGCCACTTTCTTGCAATACTCTTCTCGTTGCCTACTTACTTTTAAATGCTTTTTGGCAGATCGCTGTCTCGCTTTGTGATAATTATTGGACTGTGGCTTTTTGCCTTTGCGGTACTTATTTGATTTTCTGCGGTTGAGTCTATTAAGATGTTTTTCTGCTTTTCTATAGTATTGAGGAACTACTTCCGTATTCCCCTGACTATCAGCAATGAAAAACTTCAAACCCACATCAATTCCTACAGCCTTTTGAGTAGGAGTTAAAGGTTTTACGGTATCTCTGGGGTCTAATTTAATCGAGAATTGGACGTAATACCCATCTGCTCTCCTGACAATTCTGACCCGTTTAATTTGCTCTGGCTGAAAGTATTGAATGTCTCTAGAACCAATTAGTTTTAGTTTCCCTATTCCTTTTTTGTCGGTGAAGGTGATGTGTTTCTTGGTGCTTTCATCCAGCTTCCAACCCGAAACTTTATACTCTACAGAACGAGAGTGTTTTTTAAATTTGGGATAGCCCTTTTTTCCTAGTTTTTGTTGTTTACAATTCTCATAAAAGCGAGTAATTGCTCTCAGTGTTCTTTCAACCGCAGTTTGACAAGCATGGGAGTTTAAGTCTTTGACAAATTCAAACTCATTTCTTAATGCTGTGTTGTATCTAAAGAGTTCAGCTTTACCTACACCTGTGTTATCCATCCAGAAGCGAAGCACTTTATTTCGCACAAACTGACTTGTCCGAATCGCCTCTTCAATGGCAGCTACTTGTTGTGGCTTTGGCTTAACCTTGTACTCCAAGACCAACATTTGATCCTGACCACGCTAGTATCAAAATGGTAGCAGATTCAACCCAAAATAGCAACAAAAAGCCGTCCTCCGCTTCGCTAAAGGACGGGGCTTGAAACCCAAGATTTTCGGTCAAAAAGGAGAGTCGAACCATTAATTTTAGCAGTAGAGGCGATCGCGCGAGAGCCAAATTTTAGCTCTTGATGCAAGCGATTTTCTCCTTCGCGACGAATATGCAGTCGAGTTGCGAAAGTTTCTGGACTGCTGAAATCGGGATAAATACTCATCGCTTCTCCCTGCCATTCACCTAATAATTGCTCCACCGTCAGTGGGTTGCGTTCCGGAGTATCCGTACCTGCTAACTTTTCCCGAACCAAACTAATAAATTCGAGTTTACTTTCTTTATTAAACATTTGTACCAAACGCATCCGGCGAGATTCATTAATCAAGCCTAATTCAGCGCCAAATTCAGCAAATGGCGACCATTGTAGGGAACCTTGAGAAAAAGCGCCATTGGGAAAAAATAAAGCCCCTCTAGACAAAGAACTAAAATCTAACACTTTTTCTTGAGGCGGTTGACCCGGAGGCAGCCGACGGACAACCAGATGAATAGCTTGGTTATTATTAACTCCTTCGAGAGAAACCACCGTCGGAGTATCCTCCAATTCCTCACCTTGAGGTGAAAAGCGAGTAAACGAACCGTGCCATTCGCCCAAATTTTGTAGTAAATTGTTCCATTGGGAAGGCATAAATTAAACTCCTGCAACTAAATTACTGCGATCGCGACTAATAGGAATTTCGATCGCAAACTCTGTACCATAAAACGAAGAAGTTTCACAACGTAGTTCACCTTGATGTCGTTCGACAATAATTTGATAGCTAATCGCTAATCCTAACCCAGTTCCTTTACCTACCGCTTTAGTCGTAAAAAAGGGATCGAAAATTTTTGAACGTACCTCCTCTGTCATACCATAACCTGTATCCGCAATGCGAATTACCACTCGTTCCTCTCCAATTAGTTCAGTGCGAATGCGAATACAACGCAAAGGGCAAAAACTCAAAGGTAAAAGGCAAAAAATCTTTTGAGAAGACTTAATACTGGAAACTGTATTATCTTCTAAAGCATCAATGGCATTAGTTAAAATATGGAGAAAGACTTGATTAAGTTGACCAGGGGAACATTCCACAAAAGGTAAATCGCCATATTCTTTAATGACTCTAATTCCCGGTCGCTCTGGTTGAGGTTTTAAACGATTCTTTAAAATTAGTAAAGCACTATCAATTCCTTGATGAATATCTACCTGTTTCATCTCTGATTCATCAACACGCGAGAAGGTTCGTAAAGATAAAACGATACTGCGAATGCGTTCGCTTCCTTCTCTCATTGAAGAAATTACTTTGGGCAAATCTTCAGCAATAAACTGGAAATCAATATTTTCTAATTTGGCTTGAATTTCTTTCGGTGTTTCCCGATAATGTTGCTGGTAAAGTTCTATTAGATTGAGTAAATCTTGAATGTACTCTCTAGCATAACTAAGATTGCCATAAATAAAGCTAACTGGGTTATTAATTTCGTGGGCAATTCCCGCAACTAACTGCCCTAAAGAAGCCATTTTTTCGCTGTGAACTAATTGAGATTGAGTACGTCGCAGTTCTCGTAAAGTTTGCTGTAATGCTTCTACTGTTCGTTGATGATGGACAATTTCTTCTTGTAAAGAAGCGGTGCGTTGTTGAACTCTATTTTCTAATTCTTCATTAAGTTTTTGCAGTCTTTCTTCTGCTTGTTTGCGTTCACTAATATCGTAAAAAACTCCCAAGAAAGCTTTTTCTTGATTAAAGATAATTGGCTGCCAAGAGACTAGCGCCCAGAATATTTGTTGGTTAGCTTTTTTGAGACGAACTTCCCAATTTTTAATGCTTCCAGTTTCTTGAAAAATTTTTAACATTCGCTGGGGTTCGCTGCGATCGCTATAAAATTCTACAGCATTTTTACCGATGACATTTCCTGATTCAGCAAATTCAAATTTGGCAGCTAAATAAGAGTTAGCATAGAGAATTAAATTGTCTTCTAAACGGGTGATTACTAGGGCGACGGGAATGGTCTCTAAAATTAATAATAATTGGTCTTCGCTGCGGCGCAATGATTCTTCAACTATTTCTAATTCAGCAATTTTTTTCGCCAATTCTTCCGTACGAATTTCTACGTTTTTTTCCAGATTTTGATTAATATTTTGGATTTGCTGAAACTCAGCTTTGAGAGTATCTGCTACGATCTGAAAGTTATCTACTAAAGAGCTAATTTCACTTACTGAAGTTTTTGGTAAAGAAATTGCTGTTTCGGAATTTAGTTTAGTGGGTAAATTGGTTGTTGCTACTGCTAATCTAGATAAAGGATTAATTAACCAACGACCAAACCAGGCTGATAGAACTATACAAATAAAGGCGATCGCTAAAATTAAGGCTAGCTTAGTACAGTATTGTTGTTGGATAATTTCGATCTCAGATTTTGCTGGGGTGGCTACTATTAATTGCCAAGGTATTTGGGGATCTAATTCTCTTTTTTGCAGATAATAAGAGCTTGCCCATTTTATCATTGTGGGTAAGTTTTCTTTCGCTGGTAGCCATTGTTTAGTTTGTTCATCAATCGGTTTTAACCAGCCGTTTTCAAAGTCAATGAATTCCGATTTTGTCAAGTTGCTGAAGATGATTTTGTTGCTTTGGTTAATTAAGTATATTTGGACATCGGTTAACAACCTGGTTTCTTCAATGATTAAATTTATTTTGGCAGCCGCTAAATTTTCCAGTTGACATTTTTGTTTCTCAAAAGTATAATTAAGTAAAGATAAATCATTAATTTGAGAGTTTAAATTGGGCTTGACTGGTGAGCAATCACGAACAAAATCTAATTCAGAATTAGACAAACTGCTCGCTCGCTCGACCAAAGATAAACCACTGAAATCAGTAAGAAAATTCGCTAATATTTTCGCAGTAAAGTTGCCAGCTTCGCGCTCAAAATTAACTTGTTCGGTTGCTCGATCTAAAATTTGCTCGGATAATTCATACCAATGTTTGATTTGAGTAGCTACAACAGTGGAATCAGTTGTCAATTTTTGCTGAAGATTATTTTCCATTTGTTGTAAAGTGGTATGACTATCAAAAACAGCGAACGCTAGGGCTGGGAGAAAAGCAAAAGTAATTAAGAAATGAAAGAAAATTTGCTGCATGGAAAAGATTTCTTCTTTTTTTTCTGTCTCCAGCCAGCTAAATAAGTGAGGAAAATAGGTAAATAATAAACTAGCAATTAAGGCGTTAAAAATGCCATTAACTGGCTGTTTGTAAACAATCAGCAAAGCAGGAATAGTTTCCATTTGCATAATGCCCAGATAAAATAGTAAAATTAAGGGCATCCCGACAAAAAGCCAATAGATTCCATCCAGCAAAACTAAATTATTTCTCAAGTAAGCAAAACGACTGTTTATTTGTATTTGCCAAACTAAGCCAACACAAACAGTTTCCCCAAGGAAAATAATTAAAGCATAGGGATGACCCCAGAGAAAAATAGTCTGTAAATTAACGATCGCGCTAGCCGCAATCCCCCAACCAATACCATACAGATAAACGACTAACCAGACAAAAATATTCCCAAACAGAAAATCTACACCAAAAAATAAGGCTAAATGAAGGTAGTTAGCGCAATACCCTGCTAAAATCAGTAAGGCAAGTACGCCCCACCTGCTGAAAAGGCGAAACATTAACACTTGTGATTATTTTTTCTCGATTTGATAATGGTAAACTTGCTAGAAAGCATTTATATTTATTTAATGATTGTAATCCGTTCTGAGTAAAAATGACTCGGAAAGTTAAATATTTTTGATCTAAAACAAGATAGAGCGAGGATTGAGATCAAATAACAACTGTCAAAGAACGGATAACCGAACAGGAAAACTTGACTACAGACAGAAAAAAAAGAAATATTAAGCAAGTTTATCTGGAAGTAAAGCCGAGAGGAGGATGAGAAAACTAAACGAGCGCGATCGCCACCAGTAAAATAAGCAAAAAATCTCGAAAAACCGAAGGCAACTTCTTCCCCAAGGAAGATAAACTGAGTAAAAAAGACCATTAAAAGTAATTTGGCGGTATCCCTCCTCAGACGAACAGAAAAGAACTGTTAAAATTAAAGACAAGAAAGTAGCTGTAGCTTGCCCGAAATATGACTTCTGTAATCACTGTAGAAAAGAAAAAGTTAGCAAAACCACCTTTAGAAATTCATTATCTCGGCGATCGCGTCCTGCGTCAGCCAGCAAAACGCATCTCGAAGGTAGACCAAAACATTCGCGATCTGGTCAAAGAGATGCTGCAAACAATGTATAGTGCAGATGGGATCGGTTTAGCTGCACCTCAAGTAGCAGTCAACAAACAACTAATTGTCATTGACTGCGAACCAGATAACTCAGTTAACCCACCCCTAGTCCTGATTAACCCGAAAATCACCAAATACAGCCGTGACTTGTGTAGCGCACCAGAAGGCTGTCTGAGCATTCCTAACGTTTATATTGATGTTACTCGTCCCGAAGCGATCGAAGTAAGCTTCAAAGACGAACAAGGACGACCTCGGAAATTAAAAGCCAATGCCCTATTATCGCGCGCCATCCAACACGAAATGGATCACCTCAATGGCGTTTTGTTCGTAGATCGAGTAGAAAATAGTTTAGTCTTAACTGAAGAACTGACCAAACATGGCTTTTCAGTTCAAGCAGTTCAACCAGTAGCTTGAGATAGGGAAGGAGCAATCACGATGATGACACCCAAAAGTGGTGTATTTTTATTAGGGTCTTGTATAGCAGCGATCGCGGCTGTCGGTTCAATTTTTGAACTTGCTTCGGGAACCCCAGACTTAGGTAACTCTACCACCGCGATCGTACTTATTGCCAGCGTTCCCCTGACCATATTTTTCTTTTGGATCGCTGTCCAAGATTCTCGAGCTAATTTGAAATAATTTGCTAGATCGCAGATGAGAGGTAAAAGGTTAGAGGTTAAGATTCAAAATAATAACTAACCACAAATAACCAATGAGCGGTTTGCTACGACAGTTACCAAGCGGCGGAAAATCAGGAGCGCAGCTTCCCCTATATACTCTTTCGGAAACTCAAGAAGTAACGATTGGGCGCGATCCTCGCTGCCAAATAGCTCTCGATGCCAATCTGTATAAAGGGGTTTCTCGCCGCCATCTAGCAATTAACCAACAAGCTGAGGGAATTTGGCAAATTTGCGATTTAGGCAGTGCTAACGGCACTTATCTCAACGGAGAACGGCTTTATGGATGCCAAAACTTGTCCTCGGGCGATCGCATTCAACTTGCAGGAGACGGTCCAGTTTTTGTGTTTGAGCTACAAACAAATCCCTCAACAGCGCAAACTGCCGCAATTCAATCCTCTGCTTACCCTCCTGCACGTCAACCAGACTCGGTAACATTTACTCAACTCTTCCCAATTATTTCTACAGGACGGGATTTAACCAAAAAAGCTTTTTTAGTACCAGCTATCTTCACAGTGGTATTCGTCGTCTTGATGTTTGCCTTTGTGGGAAATCCGGATGTTTTCAACTTTTTACTAGCAGCCTACATTAGCGGGGCTGCTTATTTTTATATCTATCAATTATGCGGTAAACACAAGCCTTGGTGGGTTCTCATCGCTTCCGCCATTGGGACAATTGCCATCTTGCTCAGTCCCCTGCTAATTTTATTCATCGTCGTCTTTCGAGAAATTTTACCAGGGAATTTGCCCGCCGAAGGAGAACCTGTATCTTTTGCAGTGTTACTAATAAGGATGTTTTTTGGCGCTGGATTAATGGAAGAATTACTCAAAGCTTTACCCATCCTCGCCGCCTTTTTCTTGGGCAAAATAGGTGGTTCTCGCTGGCAACAGCGTATCGGCGTTAACGAACCTCTTGATGGTATTCTCCTAGGAACAGCTTCCGCCGTAGGTTTCACCTTACTCGAAACTTTAGGTCAGTACGTTCCCGGCATTATTAACCAAGTGACTTTGCAAGCCGGAGAAGGTTTAGGCGAACTAGTGGGAATCCATTTACTAATTCCCCGAATTTTGGGTTCAGTCGCCGGACACATGGCATATAGCGGCTATCTCGGCTATTTCATCGGATTATGCGCTCTCAAACCTCGAAAAAGCTGGCAAATTTTGTCAGTTGGTTATTTAAGTGCTTCACTTTTGCACGCTTTATGGAATGCTTCTGGTTATTATAGCAATTTACTTTTAGCTTTAGTCGGGGTGGTTTCTTATGCCTTTTTAGCCGCAGCAATTCTTAAAGCCAGAGCAATTTCTCCAACGCGATCGCAAAACTTTGCTACTCGTTTATCTAATCGTCCTTAAATGAAGTTTTCCTGGAACGTCGAGGCGAATAAATTTGATTTCAAAGAAGAGAAGACTCAAATAAATCATTGGGGCGATGCAACTAAAAACCAGAAAAAAGAATCGAGCGAATAAATTGCACCACCCTATTTAGCCATAAAGGTTCAGATAAGGGAATCTTAACGAAGCAAACCGACAAAATCTCCATAACTTGCCACAATTTTCACAATCAGAATTATTCTTGGAGTTGAAGCAAAGCATAATTAGCGATCGCCATTGCATATCTGGCTTGTTCCACAGGAGATAGTTGCTCCCAAGCATCAATTTCTTCGTTAACAATCGCCGCTTCCGAATGATTCTTTCCTCGCATTGCATAAGCTAAAGGACGAGCAAATACTTCTAAATCTTCTTCAGCCCAACAAGACAAAACAGGTTTGACTGATTGCACTAATTTATCCAAGTGAGAGAGATTAGTCGTCACCACTTGAGTTGCACCAGTAGCGATCGCCCTCAGCAACTCAGCCGGGACAAACTTGCCAAATCTTTCGCTCAACAAGCCTTCAAGTCCCTTACTAGGTACAGATTCCCAACACCGATCTAACAAAGAAAAGAAATTTTCACTTCTTTGGGGAACATCTTCGCTATCTAACCAGTCATCAATACCAGAATCTATTGATAAAGCCGCGAAATAAGCTTCCGCCTCTGGCTTAGCGGGATTCCAAGGATAAACGGTATCTTCCTCTAAAATAAGCTCTAACAATTCTTGTTGAATTCTACCCCAGCGCTGGTCATAATTTTGCTCGTCGTAATTTGGTTGGTTTTGCATTTTCTTGGACTCCTTTGTATCTTGCCCTACAGAACTCGGCATGAGTAGCTACACTAGCGCGCTCTCCAGTTCCGAAGAAAAAAGATAATTTTCTGATGAAAATCTATTTAATAGCTATTAGCAACTCACTTACCAACAATTAATTTGCTATCAGCATTTACTCAATGATAAACTCAAGAGTTTGACCGTAAGCACTACCAAACTTTAACTTAACTCCAGAATATAATGGCACTTCCTGATGGTGGATTTTCTGCCATCCCTGAGAACTAGAAATCAAAGTACCGTAGCGCGAAAAATCCCGTAAAAAATAAGCAGGTTGGGAATCAGGTCCCGATAAAGTATCGCGGCTAATAATTTCAGCGTGTTTTTGGCTAACCCAACGTTCTTGAATCACCAAATCATTTTCCGGACGGCGACCAACTCGCATTAATCCGCCCCGAATATACCAAACCTTATCATTCTCATCGAGAGAGCGAACCAAAGCCACTGGAACCGGAATCTCCTGAAGAGAAGGCAACATCGCCGGGAGTTCGGTAATTCCTTCATCTAAAGGTTTAATCAGTTCGCCATCAAACTCTGGGTGCATATAAAGAATCGGCAAAGTCCAAGCAGGCTGATTAAACTTATAAAGAGTTAATAACTGTTGTCTGGCGAGAGTTACCGCCATATCAATCGACATTCTTTGCGAGAGAGCTTCCGTAAGAGTTTCAATAAAACTAAGCGCCTCGCGATCGGCAATTTCCTCACGCATTCCCAAAACTGCTGGTACGCCATGATGAATCAACACTTCCGCTAAAGAACTACGTTTAATCGCGTGTTGACCTTGGCGATCGGGTCCTGCACCCCAACAAGCATTAAATACAGCTAAAGTTACCTGAGTCCGGACAAGAACTTGAGCTAATTCTGTACCGTTAATTGTTGCGTCAGGACGTAAAAATAACAAACCACCGTCAGGCGCAGTTATCCCATGACCCGAATAAAACAAAATATTGTAATTATTAAATTCGAGAGCATCAATTAGTTCGGCTGGAGTAGGTTGCACTAAAGTATCTACTCTTACGGGAACGCTATAAGCAAACTCATTCGTCCCAAAGAGATTATCTCCTTTACTGCGTTCGATAACTTTCACTAAAGCCGCAGCTTCTTTTTGTAGTTCGAGATAGCTTCGAGGCAAGTTACTCATGGAAGCTGACATTCCTGCTTCCTCTAAATTATTTCCCAGCACCAATAAAATATTTAAAACTTCCTGAGAATGGGGGGGTAAAAAAGGGTCAACATCGCTGGTAGTACGACTAAAGAGAATTTGCTGATTAAGAGAAATCGCTTGTTTCCCTGCCTCTGGCTGCATAATCTCCCAAGGTAAAGGAATTAAATTCGGATCGCGAATTTCCAGGCGCAAGCGTAGCGGTTTATTTTGTCCGATCGCGATTCCTTGACTTTGAGCGAGACTACTGCGAATTGGTTCTTCAAACAACCACTGCCAAAGATTTATACCCAAATCCTGCATCAATCTGCCGCCATATCCTCCAGGCGCACCAGCAAAGCTACCATCTAGAGGAATCGATTGAGTTGGATGATTGGCAAAGGGTACGTGAGGTAACTCTCGTAAAGAAAACATTTCTTGCCAACGCAGCCACTTCTGGGTCAAACTTGACGACCAAATACAGTCATGATGAACGTAGCCCCCTGGTAAAGGAGCTTGTAAAACCCAGATTGCAAAATTTTCTTGACCTGTCCTCAGACGCGCGATCGCTATACTGAGGCAGGGGTTAGCGGCTACAGACATTCCATGCCCCTAGTTCGTATACAAGTCAATTATTCAATATTAGAGACGTAGATACATATCCCGGTTGTTACTTCTTGGCTATTTTATCCTCAACTAACCAGATTAGCTGGAAAAATCACTTGAACCTCTACTCACTGTCCTCTAAATTATCGCTTCTGTTTTCGGGATCTTGCTTCTGTACTTAAATCTTCTTGAAGTTTGGTTACTCATCAGTACGTTTGTCAACAACGCTTTGCGGACGACAATCGCCTACTGTATCTGTATTAGAAAAGCGTTTTGCTCGCGCGATCGCCTGATTATTCGCCTCAATCCATCCGGTAGTTCCTGCGGAAATCTCGGTTTTTGTTCCGGGATTTGTTGTGGTTGTGGAATCAGGAGAGGGTACGCCCGCTTTGGGCTGTTTCTCCAGATTTAGGTTATTTTCTGCTGGCTGTGAGGAAGTTACTTCTGGATTGTTTTCACCAAACTGACAAACTTTTAACTGCACTTGCTCGGATCTTTTTTCGACAACTTCTAGGATACTTTGCTCTGGTACTTGAATAATTGTCGAAGCTGAATTGTTAGGAGTTGCTTGGGGATTTGGTACGAGTGCGATCGCTTCTTGAATTTGAATTCGCAAACCCACTTTTAACTCGCGCGCAGAGGTGGGAGTTTCTGCTGCTGATGGTTCGCTTGAGGTTATTTCCGGTTCTTCTGCTTCACTCGAAGAGCTTATTTCCGGTTCAGAAGAAGACTCTCGAGGATTCAAACTAGGAACATTACCGATCGCCGTCCGAAACGCCAATGGGTTGATGAAAAACCACACTACTGCACCAGACCCCAATAACAATAATAAAATTAAAGGTAGTAAGAAGAATCGTCTCTTAGCTGGTTGGCTATCCTGTAAAGTTGTCTTTTGGTTTGAGTTACCCTCAACCTTTCTAGTTTGTAGGAAAGTAGATTTAGGGATAGAAGAAGAGATCCGATCGCGATAAGTAAGAGTAGTTTTTTGACTACTTCCTGGCTCTTGTACCTGACAGTGAACCAGCGCTACAGTAACATTATCGTGACCATTTCTTTGATTAGCAATTTTGATTAAATTTTGACCTACTTCAGCAACATCAGTTTCTCCTTCGAGAATAGGCAGAATTTCTTTTTCCCAGTATTGTTCGACGCGATCGTTATCGCTTAAACCATCAGAACAAAGGAGAAAAACACCATCTTCATCTAAGATAAATCTTTGGACAGTGGGGCGCAGATTTGCCGAGGAACTCATACCTAAAGCCTGTACCAACGAACCAGAAGCATGATACTGGATCGCATCGCGGTAAAGAGCATAACCTAACCTTACTTCACGAGAAGCAACATCATCGTCAAGAGTAACTTGATAACAACCGTGACGAGATAACCAGTAAACGCGAGAATCTCCTACATGAGTGATATAAATTTCGTGAGCATAGGGCAAACTCATTACTAGAGTCGTTCCCATGCGTCGTCGTTCTTGTCGGTGTTCGGAATCGTTACGTTGGCTAATTGCATCGTTAGCATTACAGATAAAAGTTTCTAATTTTTGCGCAATTTCATCGGGATTATTGGGTAAATTTCCCCAAGTAAGATGATTTTTTACTCCCTCTCGTACCGATCTAATTGCTAGCTGGGAAGCTATTTCTCCACCTTCATGTCCGCCAATTCCATCGCAAACGAGCGCTAAAGCTTCCTTGTCTTGGAAAGTTTCCACCAAGCGATCGGAATCAGGATAACAAGCATCTTCGTTATGGTCGCGAGCAATTCCCCGATCGGTTCGGGTATAAATTTTATAAGATCGCTGTTGTTCTCTTCCGAGCGCGGCTGCGGCTTCGTCAAGTTTCTTGAGAATTTGTTCTGAGGTGGAGAGCTTATTTTCTTGTATATCTGAGCAAAGTCTGGTGAGATAATTATTGATCTCGGAGGATGTCTCAGCTACCCATTCAGCCCACAATTGACCTAACTGATTTAATTGGGGAGTTTGAGCGCCATCAAGTTGCAATTCGCGCAACTGTAAGATTGTTCCTTTAACTCGTAAAAACTCACGATTTAGTAAACTAGAAACTACCCCTTGGTTTTGCAAAGGATTCCACAAGTAAGCCATTTGCCATAACCAGTTGATTTGGCGCAAAGAAGAAGCTGCTTGCCACTCTTTGATTAACGCTGGGAATAATTCTCCCTGGGAATAGTTTTGCTCGTTGGGAAGCGTACCGTATTCTAGTAACCAGGCTGACGAACGACCATTTTGCGTTACTAGTTGTCCGTAAATTTGGGGAACGCGCAACCGATACGGAGAAAGCTTTAAATAAGGAATAATCTCATCTGGAACCTCTTCGGGTGCCTGCGGTGGCGATGCTGGTTTCGTATCGAGTACAATTCTGGGGGACTTAAATAAGTAGCGATCGCCGATTGTGGTTCCCGGTTTGTATATCTCTATTCCTGTACCTACTACCCATAAATGCCGCCTGACTAAGGGGATGCCGCATTTTTGACAGAATTTTTCACTGTCAGGGTTTGGTGTGAGACAGTGAGGATTAGAGCATTGAATTTTTGCCGCAGTTCGTGACATGAAAGTTCTTCGCGTTTATTGATGCCATCACCAAAGCGGTGCTGGGGGTGACTCAAGGATGGAAATAAAGGGTGCCTTTATCCTCGATTTTATCTTTCTACTCAAAGCTAAATACTAACTTCGGTAAATTGTTATTTTTCTTTTTGAGTGAGATTATTTTCACAGTGCTGCTGATAATTTAGCACGAGGCTACTTTGTACTAGCTTGGGCCAAAAAATAAGAAAGTAAGTCCACCAAGCTACAATTGGCACTGAAACCAGAAGTGTTACCCAAGCTGTTGTTGTCAATAACCAGCTACCGCTAATTAGCAACACTCCTGTGAGTATAATTGACCAAGGCTGGCACCACCAGGGTTTATAGTCCCAAGGATTGATAGTTTTTTGTCCAGACACAATTACCTAATTAAATGCTGTGGTTTTGTCTGTCATTATTGTAGAAAGTTTCTCGCTCTTTGAGTTATAACGCCCTTTTATCCTCTCACAAGACCGCGCCAGCGCTTATTTCCTAGGCATGAGGCGATTTTGTGGTGGGATATATTCCCCGTCTCCAAATTGGCTTTTCCGCCAATACTGATAACGGCATCGGCTTGATTGAAAAAATCATCTTTAAGTTAATATTTAAATATGGCTAATTCTTTCGTTTTTTAATTGTTAACAATCGAGGTTTTCACCTGATTTTTCTTTGAAAGAAGTAATAATGATTCCCCACTACTTTGTCTATTTAGTGAGATAAGGAAGCTTCGACTACATCCCGTTGGGATTACCTTAAGCGATCGCCTGACTAATTTTTCCTTCCGAAATAGTACAGATTTAAACTTGCACCCCCTTGGTTAAATCTGTGACGTTGATGCTAATGTTACTGCTCTTGGTGATAACTATGCCTAAGCTTGATTTTGATAGCTTTCCAGAACCTAGTTTGACTGACTTAGATTTACCTGAAGATATTGATGTTGAAGATTTAATCGCTGAACTAGAAAATTCTCATCGCCTGCGTTACCAAATGATTAATGTGGAAACTTGGGCAATTGTTGAAGCAATGGATCGATTTATACCTGGTTTTTGGAGTCGTTTTTTAGAAAATCGTCGCTTGGCGCTTAAACAATTTATTGCTAAGAAACGCCAACAAAATGAAACTGGAAACAAAAAAAAGCCCTTTGGGTTAGATTGATCGCTCAATGCTGTTATCTGTTGCTACTTTTGAGTGAGAAACCAGTTATCCCCTTAGAAAGATGCTTAGCGATCGAGCATTTTTTATCATGACCTTGATAGCAGAAAATGTTGATAAGTAATCTAATCAAGGATATTTATGAGTAACCAAAATAAACCAGAACCTACTGACGTGCTTAATCCGGGGGATAAAGTTCCTAATCAAGGACTAACAGACGAAGAAAAATCCGAGCGTATGGCTGTAGAGCAACCCGATCTTACTGGCGATCGAATTGAGGTTCCTACTTATTTTGAAGTTGAGGAACCAAATGGTGAAACCAAACAATTACACCATGTTAGAGATGCCGAAGAAATATCCGAGACAATTCGCCAAGCACGTACAGACGAAGAAGGTAATCGTACTTGGCGCTAATCAATTATCGATATTTTCCTTCGGTTTCGGGACTGTCCACTCTGGGCAGTCCCATACTGTAATTAAGTACGCGACCGCTAAGATTATAACTGATTTGACCGCTTTGTAATAGCGATCGCATAAAATGTTCTAAATCCGAACCAATACGCCGCAAATTGTATTCAGTTAAGTCTTGGTTGCTATAAGATTCTACTAATTCGTCAAATTTTCGATAAATTTTTTGCAGAGCGTCTTCATTCCAAATAAATTCATTATCGGGGTCTACATCTAAAGTTAAAACGTTATCGCTGGGATTTAATTCGTTATTTTTTACCTCGGCGGCATAAATTTTTATATGACGGGTGATTGACTTTAAAAGCATAAAAATTTTTCTCCTGGTGGGTTTAGCTTTTGCCAGTAGCTGGCAACAGTTTTGCTAACTGAGAAGCGATACCGCCTTTCGTCTGGTTACCGGACGAAATTTTAACATCTTTTAATTTTATCTCAAAAGTTGTTTACAGAAATTTTCTCATTCCAGCTTGAGACGAAATGATTTTCTAGGCGCGAATCATTCCTGTTTGGCGGGCGTAAGCGAAAATCCCACCTGCATCAATAACTGGTTTAACTTCTCCAAGTGACTTGAGTGAGTAGGTTTCATTTAAAGTATGATTAATCAAGCGATTGTCCTCAAAGTCAATAGTTACTTCCTGATCGGTAGCCATGCGATCGCATAACCTCGCTACCGACTCCCAAGGATAAAGTTCCCCTGTCGCGGCACAGTTACGGAAAAAGATTCGTGCATAAGATTGTGCAACCACCGCCTTAACTCCCGAAGCACCCAAAGCGATCGGCGCGTGTTCCCGAGACGAACCACAACCAAAATTTTCCCCAGCTATAATAATCGGATACTGAGTTTTCATCTCGCCCGCAGCAATAAACTTACCATAGCGATCGGGCAAACCAATCAAGGCATAACTGCCTAACTTTTCGTATTCATCAGGTTTAGAGGGAACTAAAGTCAGGTATTCCGCAGGAATGATTTGATCGGTATCAATATTGTCATCGACGACAAAAATTTTACCTTGAATTACCTTACCCATCCTTAGTTTCCTCGTTGACATCAGTTGTATAACAGCCTTTAATTATAACCTAGTAAAAAGAATATTTTCCCGGATGCCAGCCTAGGGTAGGAGTATTTAAAACATGAGAGTAGCTGTAAAGCAGGCAGATCAAAGCCAAATATTTTTCATTTTCAATCCAAATACTGCCCCCACACTAAAAGCCAAACGCTAGTATAATTAGCGTCACCTTTTGGCACTCAAAAGTGGTTTCGTTATGTTAAGAGGTAAAGTTAGGTCAAGCCCAGTGAGAAAGTTATCTCTCAATTGCGAGAAAATGCCAGATCCAATGGACGATATTGCCCTGCAAGCTCGCCAGGGAAGTATAGCGGCGATCATTCAGGTATTGAATGAAAAACTATCTTCTTCCGGTGTGAGAACGCGGGCAGTCTTTAGTGAAGGGGTTTTGCAGCTTCTTTGTGAAGCAGCAACAGTAGAACAACTCGAACAGTCTCAATTAGTAGCGCGAATCAAGCAGATTTTAGAGGCAATCTCACCACGGAATCTCCGCCGCGTTAATATTAATAGCCGCCTTGTTCGTGAGGAACAACTGCTCTGGCTCGAAGAAATTAACCGTTCGCCAGAAACCCAATTACTTTGGTCTCAAGAAATTATCTTAAAGAAGCCAAATATTGTACAAGAGTTTCAGCAGCGTCTTAGCGAACGTCAATCTTCTCCCGGTAAAAGGCGAGAATTGCCGAAAGTAAATCGCTCTTCCCGGGAAGCGAAACGCCATTTTTGGCAAGGAATAGTTGGCGGTGTGGGCTTAAGTATTTTGCTTTTTGCTATCGGTTGGGCAATCTACGATAATCGGCGAGATCTTCCGGTTGCTCAGGAAACAGCTACTACTACTGCGACAAATATAGCTTCTCCTTCTCCTACTGCGGCGGCAGATACTTCCTTTGATGCTTTTGCTGAGGCGGTGCGATTGGCAGAAAAAGCTTCGGTAGAAGGGAAAACGGCACAAACTTCGGCTCAATGGCTGGATTTAGCAGCTAAGTGGGAAAAGGCTTCGGATTTGATGGCGCAAGTCCCCTCAGACGATCCGCGCTATGCTACTGCTCAAGATCGCGTAGTTCGTTATCGTCAAAATAGCCAACTGGCACAAACACAAGCTAAAGCGGTTCGGAATAATTAATGATTTATTTCGGGTGCCAAGCTTGGCTAGCTGCCAAGTTTGTCGAAATATTCGTTACTCTTGAGTGTAAAAAAACAGATACCTATTCGCTAAGCATAATTAATTGCTCTTGAATTAACTAGGAAATCATGGTTTGGCTGAATCTACACTTTCCCTCGAAAACTTCAGCTAAGATTGAAGGTGCAATCCCATACCTTTGTTAACCCAGACAAGGCGATCGCTGATTTAACTGAATAAAGATGAGACGCGATTGTGCCAAGCTACCTTCACCTCTCAAGCAGGAAGACTTTGCTAGCAAAATGGAATATACCAAAGAGCCGATTTTTTTCTGGCGACAAATTACTCAGCTTATGCTAACCGTTGCTGAACCGCAAACGTTGCTGTCCTTGGTAGCGAGAAGTTGTGCAGAAATTTTTCAAGCAGATTCTTGTTTGATTATTGCTGGGGTTGATTCTACTGCTAAATTACAAGCTAGTGTCTGTACGGCAAATAGTTCTTTAACTATCAGTGCTGGTCAAGCTACAAGGCTAATTGCTCATCCTTTGCTAAAAGAAGTTCTGGCTGCTATCGAACCTGTGGCGATCGCCGATTTCTCAGTTGCTAACCAAGATGAGCAACAGGAATTATTACAATCAATATTTCCTGCAAGAGCTTCGCTGGGAATAACTATTCGGATTGCCGATCGCGTTAATGGCGTAATTTTAATTTTTCAATCGGAACCGCGTCAATGGAGCGTTTCTGAGCAGGAATTACTCAAAAGTATCGCCGAACCAGTAGCGATCGCTATTTCTTTCGCTCAACAACAGCAACAAGCGGCAACGACAAGCCGACATCAGGTTTTGCTCACTCAGCTATCTGCTCAAATTACTCAAGCTAGTAAAAGCGCTAATGTTGAAGAAATTTATCAGCTTGCGCTTAATTGTCTTGTTTCTGCACTAGAAGTGGATCGAGGTTTAATTTTAAATTTGAAATATGCCGATCCTCTTTACAAACGTACTTATCCTCGTTTTCTCCCCCAGGTAAAAGCTACTGTTTCTTGTCAGTGGGTAACTACTTCAACTTCAGTCAACCAAATTACTAATCTTCCCTACCATTACTCATTTTCTCTCTCTGATTGTCCAATTTCTCGACAAGCTTTTTTAACATCCCCACAGCCGTTAGCGATCGCTATTTCGTCTGAACTTGAGCAACAAGTTGATTCTTTGCTTTATAATCCGGAAATCACCCCCTCTATACTCTTTATTCCTTTCTTAGGTAATAGTAGCGGTGACTCTAACCAACCTACGGTTTTAGGTTTTGCTGTTTTGCAGCAAACTTATCCGAGAATTTGGCAACAAGATGAAATTGAACTAGCAAAATTAATCTGCCATCAAGCAGCTACAGCAATTATTCACCAACAAACTTTAGGTCAAGTTAATTCTATTGTTAAAGAACGTACTGAACAATTGCAAAGAAGTTTGGAAATTCAAGCTAAACTCTCTGAAAAAATGCGTCAGTATATCCATGAACTACGAGAATTAAACAAACTCAAAGATGAATTTATCGCTAATATGAGTCACGAGTTTAGAACTCCTCTAGCAAGTATGAAATTAGCAATAGAAATGTTACGTCAATATAAGTCATCTCCAGATCGTCAGGCAAAATATTTAAGTATTCTGGAAGAAGAATGGCATCGAGAAAATAATCTCGTCCAAGATTTACTAACTTGGCAAAAACTCAAATCAAATAAGTTTACTACTCATCCCCAAAAAGTCGCTCTTAAGTCTCTCGTCCAAGAATTGTGCGATCGCTTTCAAGCAAAATGGTCGCAAGATAGTAAAAAGAAATTAACTTTAGCTTTAGACGATCGATCTGTATCTACAGATGACCTGACTATCTATACCGATTTAGAAAGTTTACAAAATATCCTTAATGAATTGCTAACTAATGCTGGTAAATTCTCTGCTGACGATACTACTGTTAGTTTTCAAGTTGTCCAAAAATTAACTCGCACGGAAAAGCAAATTATTTTTACGATTACTAATCTCAGTTACGGTATTACCCCAGAAGAACAAACCTACATTTTTGAACCATTTCGCCGTGGTAAATGGGCGACGGATAAAGAAATTCGCGGTACAGGTTTAGGTTTAGCTTTAGTCAAGTCTTTTGTGGAACATCTGAATGGCACAATTGAGTTAAAAATTACTCCTAGTCAAAATTCTCAGATTTTCCTAACCTCTTTTACAGTTACGTTACCTCAGTTAGATAAATAACCGGAAAACTGAAAAAGCAGTTAAGTTTTTCCCCCTTTTAACCATTCAACAACTTCCTGAGCATTTCGATCGGGAGGGAAAACTGGATAAAATACTTTGACTATTTTTCCTTCTTCAACAATTAAAGTTAAACGTTTAATTAGTAACTTATTTTCTACTTCAAAAGTTGGCAACTGCAACGATCTTGTTAATTGAAAATTGGCATCGCTCAAAAGTTCAAATGGTAAATGAAGTCGTTTTACTGCTTCAAGTTGGTCGGAATATTTTTGCGTACTTACTCCATATACTTGAGTACCGATCGCTTGAAGCTCTTGATAATGATCTCGAAAACTACATGACTGTGGAGTACATCCTCGCGCACCAGGAATGAAATCCCAACCGTCAGGTAGTTCAACACCTGGTTTACCTGTCATTGGGTAACAATAAAATACTACTTTTCCCTGAATGTTTGCAATATTTATCTGTTTATTAGAAGTTGACTGAAGAATAACATTGGGTAATTTTTTTCCTAATAAATGAGAACTTGCTCCATCATCTATAGGTACAGGCAAATCGGATGGTAATTCAGTAAAATTTTCAGTCATCATTCCTAGCGATAAAAAACTTTTTGTTGTGCAACTTTGTTTTTGAATTGCCGAAACTTCTAACATCCATTTTTAAGCTTAAGGAATTTCACGGTGGGAGGAATGACCAGTTTTGTGTAAAGTAAACTTAGGGTAAAAATACTGTCAAATCTAGCTTGGCAATTGAAGAGAGCAACTACTGTAGCTGAAAATATCTCTGAGCAAAGCTTTGGGGGAACAGTATCCGCCCGATGCCGAATACAAGGTGCCAGATGGCGAAGAAAGCATCTTCTTTAGTTTTTACCACAAATGGCGATCGCTTGGTGAAACGAACTAATTCTTCATCTAAGTTACTACGCTGGCAAAAAGCGAGATATTCCCCTTTGGCACGCCAAATCGATGTTTTTAGTTTGGCGGCAAGGTTAGTTTTTTATCTATGGTGGGACAATAGCTTTGGCAATAATTCTCCGAAACAAAGAAATCGTCGCGCTCAGTGGCTAGTTAGACAACTGCTCAATTTAGGACCGACTTTTATTAAAATTGGACAGGCTCTTTCGACTCGTCCGGATTTAATTCCGATCGAATATATTGAAGCTTTGACTCAATTGCAAGATCGAGTGCCGGAATTTAGTAGTGCTGAGGCGATCGCTACTGTCGAATCGGAACTTGGTAGTTCGGTTAACAGTTTATATTTGGATTTCGATCCGGTTCCTCTTGCTTCTGCGAGTATCGGTCAGGTACATAGAGCTAAGCTACATTCTGGTGAGGAAGTTGTCGTTAAAGTGCAACGTCCGGGAATAGAAGAGTTATTTAATCTGGATTTTGAAGTTCTCCATCGCTTAATTCGTTTTTCTAATCAATATCTACCTTGGGTCAGAAAATACGACTTGGAAGGTATTTATCAAGAATTTTTTAGTCTTCTCTATCAAGAAATCGACTATTTTCAGGAAGGTAAAAACGCCGAACGCTTCCAGGAGAATTTCCAAAACTACCCAGGTGTAATCGTTCCCAAGGTTTATTGGCGCTACACAACGAAAAAAGTCTTAACTCTGGAATATTTACCCGGTATCAAAATCAGCGATCGCGTGACGATTGAAGCTGCTGGTATTAATCCCGATCGTTTGATCGAACTTGGTATCTGCTGCTATCTCAAGCAATTACTTGAAGATGGCTTTTTTCAGTCTGACCCCCATCCGGGTAATATGGCTGTGGCGGCTGATGGTAGTATTATTTTCTACGATTTCGGCACGATGGCGGAAGTTAAGTCTTTGGCGAAGGATGAAATGGTAAAGACTTTTTTCGCTGTAATTAGAAAGGATGCCGATCGCGTGGTTGATAGTTTGGTTTACATGGGTTTGCTGGAACCAATGTCGGATATGACTGCGGTAAAACGTTTAGTAGCTTTTCTGTTGGATAATTTTCGCGATAAACCTGTGGATATTCGCGCTTTTGAACAAGTAAGTGCAGAGGTTTACATGATGTTTGAACAACAGCCTTTTCGCTTACCACCACAGATGACTTTTGTCTTAAAGTCTTTGACTACTCTCGATGGTATTGCTAGGGCGCTCGATCCTCAATATAATCTGTTGCAAGCTAGTAAACCTTTTATTACTCGAATCGCTGCTTCTAGTGCTACTTCCGGTAATTTTATCGGACAATTAGCCCGACAAGCGAAAAGTTATCTGCAAAATCGCTTGCAAAAATCCAAGCAGACAGAGATTTTGCTCCAGCGCATTGAAACTAGATTAGAACAAGGTGAGTTTCAAATGAATGTGCGCAATGAGGCTAGCGATCGCGCTCTAGGGCGCATTCATTTGGCGCTGAAATGCTTGATTTATGCTTGTTTGTTTGGTTTTGGCTCTTTGTGCGGTTCGCTTTTAGTGTTAGTTCCTGCGTTGAACTGGGCGATCGCTGTTTTTGCTTTTGCTGCTTTTTGGTTCTTACTTTTCCTACGTTCTTTCGTGAAATTAGCTATTCGCGAAAAACTCGATCGACTAGCACAAAAGTAGTTTATATAAAAGACAAATTTACATTAATTAATTAATTAACACCTCATACTTGCGATCTAATTTGACTACTCCCCTCCCTCCGCGTTGCTAAAGGGAGGGGATTCACAAGTAGTTCTCTTTCCTCTTGCCGGCACAGTCAAGTTGCCTCTAGACGCTCAATATGTTGACATATAGCCGCATATATTGCGCTTACTTTTTTTAGTTTTATGCTTTCAAACATCCATCACTCAGCTAGTTTAGTACGCTCCTCGCTCTGAAGAAAGCTGGCAGTGGTTTAGTCATACTGCCGTTAGAGCCAATCTAACCGTTGTTTCTTACTTACCGGGATTTCGACCTACTAGAGCGAAGAATCACGTAGATTTTCGTTTTACTCGCGATCAACTATTGTACTAACTTTCTAGTTTCTTTTCAATCAAAGTCGCCGTAGAACAGCGAGGCTTTAAACCCATTTTTTTTGGTAAAATGCACGAGGCAGTTATTCGTTTACCTCGTGCATCTTACTTTTCTTTTTTTTATACCCCCAAGGGAATTCGAATCCCTGTCGCCTCCGTGAAAGGGAGGTGTCCTAGGCCTCTAGACGATGGGGGCTTGGTTTGTTTGACCTTTACTAATTTAGCGAATATTTTTGGCTTTGTCAAGACTTTTACCAAATTAATTGGAAAATTTGGGGAAACCCACTTCACCGAGACTTTTCTCTTCACCGTCGAACTCAGATAAACTGGCATTTCCAGCGATTTTAAACCTCTCAGCCCAAATCCGGGAAAAGTCTCATTTTCTAATACCATAGCGCAACTGAGCTAGACGCTCTTGAGCTTTAGCATCGAGAGAATTGAATAAAAAACGACCTCGCGTTTGTTTTTGAGGTCGGTGTTTCCGTCTAGTTCGACGTATACTTAATTCAACTTCATTAGCCAGTCGCAAAGCTGAGAGCCATTCTGCACCATAACCTAGTATGGTTTGCTGTTGGGCGCGATCGGAAGTAGCGACAATTAAGCGAGGCAAACTGCGGTAAACTTGACGTTGATAGTCAGCACAGAACTTCTCGATATAAGTATCGGCTGTTTGCCGAAAGTCTGTATAGTAGACAGATAACAACCTAGTATAAGTTTCGCGATAGCCCGTTTCAGTGGTATATTGAGCATCAAAAACAACTTCAGTTTGATAACCCTCAAACGCACTGTAGTTAATTAAAGCCTCAACTAACTCTTGACGAGCAGAGTCAAGTCCCTGGCGATCGCGAGTATATTTTAAAGAGGACCAGGTTCCGATGACGTTATAGCCGTCAACGAGTAAGAGAACCTGGGGATACGAACGGGGCATTTTTTGACCACGGATTCTCCACAATTACTACTACTTGTCATTTTAGCTACTTTCGTTAACAAATATTTAACTAATTTTCAGTTTCGCAAAAGTCGTCGGGCAATGCGTTTTGGTTCTCCGCGAGCGACAATTTTGCCACTTTCAAGTAAAAAAGCACCATCGCTGTAATTTAATTCATCCAAACGATGTGTCACCCAAAGAGCAGTCAAACCGCGACTTTTAACGATATTTTGTACTCGCATCACCAAATCAATTTGAGTATCGGGATCGAGCAAAGCTGTAGGTTCATCCAAAATTAATACCTGACAACGGCGAGCGATCGCTCCGGCGATCGCGATTCTTTGCTTTTGTCCGCCACTCAAAGCATAAATTGGTCGTCTTTGGAAATCTAACAAATTAACTGCGGCTAATGCTTCCCCTACCCTGGCACGCACTTGGGTATAAGACAAATTTTCTTCTACCAGCCCAAAAGCGACATCCGCCCCCACCGTCGGCATCACTAACTGATGATCGGGATTTTGAAAGACAAAGCCCACGGGTTGGATAATCTCAATATCGCCAGCGCGAGGTTGCAAAAGCCCTGCCAACAATCTTAATAAAGTAGATTTACCACTCCCATTAGTTCCCAAAAGCATCCAAAATTCACCTTTGGGAACCTCCAGAGAGCAGGAATCTAAAACAGTTTCTCCCTCGCGCCAGCCAAAGCTTAAATTCCTGACACTGATTGCTGGTTGAGCCACGATCTCGTCCTACTTATTTTCCGCCAAAGCAAAGAAACCAGGAGCGCGACCTGTTGCTGCTACGCCAGATTTCTGAGAAACAATGACTGCACTAATTCGATCGCTAAAAAGGGCAACTTTCTTATCTGGCTGCTTTTCACAAGTCAGTTCTATTAACTCAGGAGCATTATTACGCATCTTTTCCGTGATTTCTTGGTAAAGTGCCTCTGCGTCTTTTTGCTCTTTCCTTTGTACGGAAATGGGAATTGGACTGTATGTCAAAGTTATGTCAATCGAGAACATTTTTTTCTGTAGTGAAAACTTCCTTATATTTTTGATTATCAGATATTCTCTTTACTGTTTTGACTACTCCCCTCCCTCCGCGTTGCTAAAGGGAGGGGATTCACAAGTAGTTCTCTTTCCTCTTGCCGGCACAGTCAAGTTGCCTCTAGACGCTCGATATGTTGGCATATAGCCGCATATATTGCGCTTACTTTTTTAGTTTTATGCTTTCAAACATCCATCACCAAAGCTAGTTTAGTACGCTCCTCGCTCTGAAGAAAGCTGGCAGTGGTTTAGTCATACTGCCGTTAGAGCTAATCTAACCGTTGTTTCTTACTTACCGGGATTTCTCCGAACTAGAGCGAAGAATCACGTAGATTTTCGTTTTACTTGCTATCAACTATCGTACTAACTTTCTAGTTTCTTTTCAATCAAACTCACCGTAGAACAGCGAGGCTTTAAACCCATTTTTTGGTAACGCAATCCTACGAATAACGACGAGTTATTAGCGATCGCTCCCGCCCAATCGCCAAAAAGAAATCACCTACATTTGAGTAAAAATACTCTTGACTTAAGTAAGCATTTATTACTAACAATCAAGAAAATCTTTAGCTTTTATTAAGGATTGGGGTGGAAAAGGCAAAAAGTTTCATATATTATAGTTAAGTAAAGAAAGTTAAACTTTTCTCACATTTGGGTTAATCTTCTGCTTAGGCAAGAAAACAGGTTACTCAAATGGATAGTAAAAGCAAACGTTTGGAAATTATACATATAAGGAGATTAGCGTCATGACAATAGCAGTCGGACGCGCACCAGCACAGAGAGGATGGTTTGATTCCGTCGATGACTGGTTAAAGCGCGATCGCTTTGTATTTATTGGTTGGTCAGGATTATTATTGTTCCCTTGTGCTTAC
>NZ_JAAHBQ010000041.1 GCF_020144665.1 Oscillatoria salina IIICB1
CCGCTCCGCTAAAGGGCGAGGCTTTAAACCCAGTTTTTCTGGTAAGACAAGAGGGGCAAGCACGGGGGCTTGCCCCTACTCGTTGAGGCGTTGACGATAACGATAATAAGCAGCACAAGCACCTTCGGAGGATACCATTGGTGCGCCGAGAGGATGTTCTGGAGTGCAACGTCTCCCAAAGGCGGGACAGTGGTGAGGTTTCTGGATACCTTGTAAAATCAGACCGCTAATGCACTCAGAAGGGGTTTGAGCGGCAGTTGCCACCTCTAAATGAAATTTTTGCTGGACATCATAGTTAGCGTACTCTGGGCGCAGTCCTAGCCCACTGTGGGGAATTTCCCCCAAGCCTCGCCACTGACGGGAGACGACTTGAAAGACTTGTTGCATCAGGGTTTTGGCGGATTGATTTCCTTGGGGTTGGACGGAACGGCTGTATTGGTTGACAACTTCGGCTTGGTTTTGTTCGAGTTGTTGAAGACAAAGATAAACCCCTTGGAGGATGTCTACAGGTTCAAATCCGGTAACGATGATGGGAATCTGGTATTGAGCAGCGATCGCCTGATACTCTTCATATCCCATTACAGTACAGACATGACCTGCGGCGAGAAATCCTTGCACTTGGTTCTGGGGAGAAGACAAAATCGCTGCCATTGCGGGGGGAACCAGGACATGAGAAACTAACATAGAAAAGTTAGTAATTCCTTGTTGTTTTGCTTGATAAACTGCCATTGCTGTAGCCGGGGCAGTGGTTTCAAACCCAACAGCAAAAAAGACAACTTCTTTCTCAGGATTCTCTTGGGCAATTTTGAGGGTATCGAGGGGAGAATAAACAATCTGCACATCTCCACCATTAGCTTTGACAGTTAATAAATCCGTGGAAGTTGACCCCGGAACTCGTAACATATCCCCAAAGGAACAGAAAATAATCTGGGGTTGAGATGCAAGGGTAATCGCTGTATCAATTAATTCAGTTGCGGTGACACAAACGGGACAGCCGGGTCCATGAATTAAGGTTATTTCTGAGGGTAATAGGGTATCAATGCCATATTTGACAATGGTATGAGTTTGTCCCCCACAAATTTCCATAATTGTCCAGGGTTTGGTAATAATTTTTGTAATCCCTTGGACGTAAGTTTGGACAATTTCTCGATCGCGATACTCATTAACAAATTTCACGGATATTACCCTACTATAGCAGCGAACGAATTAGTTAGAACATCCTCATTTTCGGAAAACCTTGCTAGCATAAGCTCTTATTACTGTTTACTGCTATAGTAGCCCTCATAAGTTATTTCTGCAAATCTGGCGTTCTTGAGCAAAGAAACTGCGGATTTCCCGGTCTCAAAAAGCCTCTTGCAAGGAGAACAATGAAAGTATTGCTGACTAACTTACTTTCTGGAATAAGTCAATTGCCGGATGATAATTTTGGATAGCTTTCATATATTGAACCCGTTCAAATTCTGTGGGGTTCGGGCAATTAATCTGACTCATACTTCCTTGTAGCTGTTTCACTGATTCATATTCATGTTCTTCTAGCCACACTTTTAAATCTGTTTCAATGCTTTTTAAATGTCCAATACCATGTCTTAAGAGAACGCTAACTATCATCGTCACCTTTGCTCCGACCATTAACATTTTTACCACATCAACAGCTTTATGAATCCCACTAGTAGCAGCAAAATCAGCATTTACTCTGCCATATAAAATCGCAATCCACCGCATGGGTAAGCGCATAGCTTGGGGGGTACTCAGTAAAACATGGGGATTTACTTCTAGGGTTTCAATATCAATATCTGGTTGATAGAAACGATTGAATAAAACTAATCCATCTGCCCCAGCTTCTGTTAGTTTCTTCGCCATATTTGCTATATTGCTGAAATAGGGACTCAGTTTAACTGCAACGGGAATATTAACCGTTGATTTCACCGATTGAAGCACTTCAATGTAACGTTTTTCAATCTCTTCTCCAGAGATATTCAAATCAGTGGGAATATGATAAATATTCAGTTCAATAGCATCAGCCCCTGCTTCTGCCATTTTTTTCGCATAGTCAGTCCATCCCCCTAATGTTGAACCATTGAGACTAGCAATAATCGGAATTTTAACCCTTGACTTTGCTTGCTGAATATGCTTAAGATATTGTTCCCCTGCAACATGAAAAATGTCTGGTTCCGGGAAATAAGTTAAGGCTTCGGCAAAACTTTCAGTTCCTTGTTCGAGATGATAGTGTAATTCTAATTGTTCCTGGCGAATCTGTTCTTCAAATAAGGAATGTAGCACGACGGCGGACGCACCAGCATCTTCCATTTGTTGAAGACGATCGATATTTTCAGTTAAGGGTGCAGCAGCCCCCACTACTAACGGAGATCGCAATTCTAAGCCTAAATAATTGGTGGTTAAATCCATCTTTGATTACCTCTTGATTTTAACGGGAAGCTGAGGCAATCTAGTCGAAAATTGCCCCAGCGATCGCGATTAGGAAGCTGTCATTTGTTTCGGCGATCTTTCCCCTGAATCTGGCTTTTCATCTTTCTGGGGATTTGTCAGATGACGGGCAGCTAAATATTGATAGAGTTGCCAACGGGTGTTAACATCGGCTTGGGCTGCTTCTAAAAGTTGCTTGGCTTGTTCGGGATTGGTACGGGTTAACATCTTGAAACGATTTTCGGCGTACATGGAATCCTCAACGGAATGTTTCGGAGAATGAGAATCCAACAGTAAGGGATTTTCCCCTACTTCCGCCCGTCGGGGATCGTAACGATAGAGTAACCAACGTCCGGACTCAACTAAGGCTTTCTGTTGCTGCATCGCCGTTGTCATGTTAATGCCGTGGGCAATACAGTGGGAGTAGGCGATAATCAAAGAAGCTCCGGGATAGGCTTCAGCTTCGAGGAAAGCCCGCAAGGTATGTTCGTCTCGCGCGCCCATTGCGACACTTGCCACATAAACATTACCATAGGTCATTGCCATTAAGCCTAAGTCTTTCTTGGGTGCAGGTTTCCCCCCGGCTGCAAATTTAGCAACTGCGCCTCGCGGAGTGGCTTTGGACATTTGACCGCCTGTATTAGAATAAACTTCGGTATCCATGACCAAAATATTCACATTGCGACCGCTTGCTAAAACGTGATCTAAGCCACCATAACCGATATCGTAAGCCCAACCGTCACCGCCCACAATCCAAACACTCTTTTTCACTAAGTAGTTAGCCAGGGAAAGCAGTTGTTTAATCTGACTGACGACTTGAGAATCTTCAGTGGTACTTAATGCTTGTTCTAGCTGTTGTTTGAGTTGCGCCACCCATTCCCGTTGTTCGGCGATATCTGCTTCATCGGTTTGTTGATTATTGAGAATTTGACTAGCAAACTCTGTGGGAATAAGGGCATTTCCATTCATCCCAAAGGATAGCTGTTGCAACAGTTCCACGGCATATTGGCTATGTTTATCCACCGAAATTCGGAAGCCTAAGCCAAACTCAGCATTATCTTCAAACAGGGAATTTGACCAAGCGGGACCTAATCCTTGGGCGTTTTGAGTCCAGGGAGTTGTAGGTAAATTACCGCCATAGATAGAGGAACATCCGGTGGCATTCGCTACCAACATCCGATCGCCAAATAATTGCGTTGCTAACTTAAGATAAGGTGTCTCCCCACAACCTGCACAAGCCCCAGAAAACTCAAAGAGGGGTTCTTGCATTTGCTGATGGGCAATTTTATGCAGATTCAATTGGGCGCGATCGCGATTGGGTATTCTTAAAAAGAAGTCCCAATTTTCCCGTTCCTGTTCTCGTAAGGGCAGTTGTGTCTCCATGTTAATTGCCTTTTTCCGGGGTTCGGCTTTATTTTTGGCAGGGCAGACATCGACACAAACGGCGCATCCGGTACAGTCTTCTACCGCCACCTGAAGGCTAAATTGCAGGTTTGACCAAGCCTTATCTCGCGCATTCGTACTCTTAAAGCTTGCGGGGGCATTTTCTAAGGCACTCTCGTCATACACTTTAGAACGAATCACCCCATGAGGACAAACCATGACACATTTACCACATTGAACGCAGACATCGGTATCCCAAACCGGAACTTCCATCGCCACGTTACGTTTTTCCCATTTCGATGTCCCACTCGGATAAGTCCCATCAACAGGTAAAGCACTTACAGGAATTTCATCTCCTTTCCTTAACATCATCTTCCCTAACACTTCCCGTACAAACGCCGGGGCTGTTTCGGGAATGGCAGAATAATCTTTCTCCGAGGTTGCTTCTGGGAGCTTGAAACTGCGATAGTTAACTTCATGGAGACGATCTAAGGTGCTATCTACCGCTTCCAAGTTTCGTTTCACCACTTCTTCACCCTTTTTGCCATAGGTTTTGCGAATGGCTTTTTTAATTTGGGCGATCGCGTCTTCTTTTGGTAACACTTTAGCAAGGGCAAAGAAACAAACTTGCATCACGGTGTTAATCCTCCCTCCCATCCCTGCATTATTCGCCACCTCATAAGCGTCGATCGCATAAAACTTCAGTTCCTTTTCCTGAATCTCTTGGCGAATATCTTGGGGCAGTTGTTGCCAGGTGGTTTCCGGATCGTAGGGACTATTGAGGAGGAAGGTCGATCCCGGTTTTGCTACACTCAACACAGCTAATTTTTCTAAGAATTGCCATTGATGACAGGCGACAAAACTTGCGTTACTAATAAGATAGCTGGAGCGCAGTTTTTCGGGTCCAAAGCGCAGATGCGAAACTGTCACCGAACCTGACTTCTTAGAATCATAGACAAAGTAGCCTTGGGCATAATTATCGGTTTCTTCGCCAATAATTTTAATCGAGTTCTTATTTGCCCCTACTGTCCCATCCGATCCTAAGCCATAGAACACTGCCCGCACGACATTATCTGGTTCAATGTTGAAATTCGGATCGTAAGGTAGAGAGGTATGGGTGAGATCGTCGTGAATGCCAATGGTAAAGTGATTTTTGGGCGTATCTTGACTCAGATTGTCAAAGATTCCTTTAATCATCGCCGGAGTGAACTCTTTTGAGGATAACCCATAACGTCCGCCAACAATGCGCGGCGCCGGGGTAAAGGTTTGGGTTTCGACGATCGCACTTACCACATCCAAGTACAAGGGTTCGCCGGAACTTCCTGGTTCTTTTGTCCGATCTAAAATGGCGATCGCTTTGACAGTTTTGGGTAAGGCATTGATGAAAGTTTGAATCTCAAAGGGACGATATAACCGCACTTTCACCACCCCAACTTTTTCACCTTGGGTGTTGAGATAGTCAACGGTTTCCTGGGCAGTTTCACAACCCGATCCCATTAAAATTATGACCCGTTCCGCTTCCGGATCGCCTTCGTACTCATACAATTGGTATTGTCGTCCGGTTATGGCTGCAAACTCATCCATTGCCTTTTGCACGAGATTGGGGCAAGCCTCATAATAAGGATTAACCGTTTCTCGCGCTTGGAAGAAGACATCAGGGTTTTGGGCGGTACCGCGAATAAAGGGGCGATCGGGGGATAACGCCCGTTCTCGATGGGCAAAAATAAGTTCGTCGGGGAATAATTGTTTTAATTCCTCATCCTCAATTAACACCACCTTTTGAATTTCGTGGGAAGTGCGGAATCCATCAAAGAAGTGTAAGAAAGGAATGCGAGATTCTAAACTAGCACGAGTGGCGATCGCTGCGAAATCATGGGCTTCTTGTACCGATGCTGCACAGAGTAACCCGCAACCTGTGGCTCTGGCTGCCATCACATCACTATGATCCCCAAAAATGGACAAAGCTTGGGCAGCGATCGAACGGGCGGCAATATGCAACACCCCAGGAGTCAATTCCCCCGCAATTTTATATAGGTTGGGCAACATCAATAACAAGCCTTGGGATGCCGTAAACGTGGTGGTTAAGGAACCCGCTTGTAACGCCCCGTGAACCGCCCCGGCTGCCCCTCCCTCGCTTTGCATTTCCACAATCGCGGGAACAGTTCCCCAGAGGTTTGATTGTTTCGCTGATGACCAAGCATCCGCCCATTCTCCCATCGGCGAGGCGGGGGTAATCGGATAAATGGCAATGACTTCATTCAGTCGATAGGCAACCCGGGCAACAGCTTCGTTACCGTCTAACGTTGTAAATGCTGGTTTACTCATAATTGATAATCTCAACTCTCGTTTATCGTTGCGATCGGGCAATAGCCTGCTTATATCTCCGAGATGACTTGTTTTTTTGATGCTTCGAGCGCAGGTATCAAACTAATCGCCGAGCGGGAATTAATTATTTTGGTTAATAATTTTTTTCTTCAGCTTCTAGTCAAACTTTAGCCTTTAATATTTCAAAAAATATGGTTTTTAAGGAATACTTCAGGATCGATTAACAAGTCTTATTAAACAACAAACGGGTTGTTTTTTGACAAGCTTACTTTCTGGGTAAAATTTGCGGAAATTATCACCAAGGCAGGGTTAAATCGACACCAAGCCAAGGGATGAGGGCTTAGCATCGAAACACGATCGTTGACAACCAGTGAGATAAAATTTTTAACATTTAAAATCAGGTATTAACACAAAACTTTATATATTTATTTAAGTTAATATGTCATAGTAAAATTAATAGATATAATGAAAAGAAACCCAAGTAAAAAATCTCGCTCGGACTGATGAAATCGACAGAATTTAAATAAGTGAGAAGATGTCATGCAAACATCACAAAAACCGCCAAAACTTGTTCGGAAGCCGCCCCCTCAAGATAATCCTTTCAAGCGAATTGACATTGCCCTCAAGCGCAATCATTACCAACCAGACGCTCTCATTGAGATTTTGCACGCTGCCCAAAATACCTTTGGCTATTTAGAAGCAGATACTTTAGCCTACATTGCGAAAAACTTGAAATTGCCCCTAAGTCGCGTTTATGGGGTCGCCACCTTTTATCATCTCTTTACCCTCAAACCCGGAGGCAAACATACCTGTGTCGTCTGTCTCGGCACAGCTTGTTATGTCAAAGGCAGTCAGAAAGTCTTAGCAGCCTTAGAACAACAGACAAAGATTCAAGCGGGAGAAACAACCTCGGATGGGCAAATTTCCCTACTCACGGCTCGCTGTATCGGAGCTTGTGGAATTGCTCCAGCAGTGGTTTTCGATGGTCAAGTAGCTGGACAGGTTTCCCCAGCAGCAGCCTTAGTCAAGGTAGAAGGGTGGGAAACGCCAGAATAGGGGATGAAATCGGATTCGAGTGACTTTCATCCTCAAGGTTAAATCCAAAAACAAGGGGAGAGAATCATGGAGCAAAGTGAACTGCTGGAATTAGCTGAAAAAGAACGCCAATCCCAAAAGCCAGTAAGAATTCATTGTTGTACTTCGACCGGATGTCGGGCTGCGGCTTCACTGGAAGTACAGAAAAGCATGGAAAAAGCAGTCGAAGATTGGGGCTTAGAGAACCAGGTTGAAGTCTTAGGGGTGGGCTGTATGGGCTTTTGTGGTTACGGACCGATGGTAGCTGTCAGCCCAAGCGAGCAACTCTATCAAAAAGTAACCCCCGAGCAAGGAGAATCAATTGTCAAAGCCGTGAATCAGGGGGAAGCCACTGCGGAAAAAGCCGACAGCAATCATCCTTTCTTTACCCGTCAATTGAAAATTGTCCGAGAACATAGCGGTCAAATCGATCCCGAAAAAATTGGCGAATACTTAGCCGTAGGGGGGTATCAAAGCCTCTATCAGGTTTTATACGAGATGACCCCTGCCGAGGTAGTGAATGAAATCATGAAATCTGGCTTACGGGGACGAGGAGGGGCTGGTTATCCCACAGGGTTAAAATGGCAAACCGTCGCCAAAATGCCCCCCGGTCAGAAATATGTCATCTGTAATGGTGATGAAGGAGATCCCGGTGCATTTATGGATCGTAGCGTCTTAGAAAGCGATCCTCATCGAGTGTTAGAAGGAATGGCGATCGCAGGTTATGCGATCGGTGCAGATCGAGGCTTTATCTATGTGCGGGCGGAATATCCCTTAGCAATTACTCGTCTGCAAAAAGCCATTAACCAAGCCAAAGGTCAGGGAATTTTAGGCACTCAGATTTTCGGTTCTCCCTTCGATTTTCGCATTGATATTCGGGTTGGAGCCGGAGCATTTGTTTGTGGGGAAGAAACAGCCCTGATTGCCTCTGTAGAAGGGAAACGAGGAACTCCCCGCCCTCGCCCTCCTTATCCGGCGGTTTCGGGACTGTGGGGAGAACCCACCCTAATTAATAACGTCGAAACCCTAGCGAATATCCCCACAATTATCAAGAAAGGGGCAGATTGGTTTGCCAGTATTGGTACGGAAAAAAGTAAAGGTACAAAGATCTTTTCCCTCACAGGCAAAATTGAGTACAACGGGTTGATTGAAGTACCGATGGGCATTTCCCTGCGGGAAATTATTGAAGAGATGGGGGGTGGGATTCCCAATGGTGGCAAGGTGAAAGCCGTACAAACTGGAGGCCCTTCGGGAGGGTGTATTCCCCCTGATGCCCTGGATACCCCCGTAGATTATGAATCTTTGGCAAAACTAGGTTCGATCATGGGGTCAGGGGGCATGGTGGTCATGGATGAAGAAACCAGTATGGTAGAAGTCGCCAAGTTTTACATGGGCTTTTGCCAAGAAGAGTCCTGCGGTAAATGTATTCCCTGTCGCGTCGGAACGGTGCAAATTTACGAACTGTTAAACCGCATTCTCAACCAGGAAGCCACTTCAACAGATCTAAAAAAACTCGAGCAATTATGTCAGATGGTGAAACAAACCAGTTTGTGTGGTTTGGGACAATCTGCCCCCAATCCCGTCTTGAGTACCTTGCAATATTTCCAGGATGAATATACCGCCTTAGTCAAGGGTGACTAACCCTTGAAGACTCTGTTAACAGGAAGATCCGGAGAAGATTATGGCAGTTGTCACCTTAAAAATTAACGATCGAGACTTAGCCGTAGAAGCTGGGGCAACAGTGCTAGAAGCAGCCCAAGCAGCAGGGATTCATATCCCCACAATGTGCCATTTAGAAGGGATTACCGATGTGGGGGCTTGTCGCTTATGTTTAGTAGCGATCGCCGGAATCCCCAAGCTTTTACCCGCTTGTGTCACCCAAGTCAGTGAAGGGATGAAAGTGCTTACCCATACCCCAGAAATTGAGGAATTTCGCCGGATGACGGTGGAAATGCTCTTTGCGGAAGGGAATCATATTTGTTCGGTTTGCGTCGCCAATGGTAACTGTGAGTTACAGGATATGGCAATTGAGGTGGGGATGGATCATACCCGCTTTTTCTACCAGTTTCCCCAGCGAGAAGTAGATGTATCCCACGATCGCTTTGGAATCGATCGCAACCGTTGCATCTTTTGTACTCGTTGCGTGCGAGTCTGTGATGAAATTGAAGGCGCTCATGTTTGGGACATGGCGGGACGCGGCAGCCAGTCGAAAATTATCGCCGGGTTAGACCAACCTTGGGGAGAGGTGTCCGCTTGTACCTCCTGTGGTAAATGTGTGGATGCTTGTCCCACAGGGGCAATTTTCCGCAAAGGGTCAACAGTGGCAGAAATGCAACGCGATCGCGCCAAACTGGAATTTATTGTCAACGCAAGGAAGAACCAAGAATGGACAAGATAAGGTTAGCAACTGTTTGGTTAGCCGGATGTTCCGGTTGCCATATGTCTTTTTTAGATTTGGATGAATGGTTGATCGACTTAGCCGAAAAGGTCGATGTGGTTTACTCTCCGGTGGGGTCAGATATCAAAGAATACCCTGAGAATGTGGATGTGGTCTTAGTTGAGGGAGCAATTGCCAACGAAGAGAATCTGGAATTGATTCAAATCATCCGAGAACGGTCTAAATTTCTCATTTCCTTTGGAGACTGTGCCGTCACGGCTAACGTTCCTGCCATGCGAAATATGTTACGCGGTGCCGACCCCGTTTTACGACGCTGTTATCTCGAACTCGGAGACGAAACCCCTCAGTTACCGAACGCCCCAGGAATTGTTCCCCCCTTATTAGCCCAAGTTCGTCCTGTCCATGAAGTTGTGACGGTAGATTTATTTATTCCCGGATGTCCCCCCGATGCGGAGCGAATTCGCGCTACCTTAGAACCCCTAATTAATGGGGAGAAACCCCAGATGGTCGGACGGGAAATGTTGAAGTTTGGTTGATCGGAATTTGCCCAATAAAATCTAAGAGTCGTTATGTCTAAAACAGTTGTTATCGATCCCATCACTCGTATTGAAGGTCATGCGAAAATTTCCATCTTGTTAGATGATGCGGGAGAAGTCTCCGATGCGCGTTTTCATGTGGTCGAGTTTCGAGGCTTTGAGAAATTTTGTGAAGGTCGCCCGATGTGGGAAATGGCAAGTATTACCGCCCGCATCTGTGGGATTTGTCCCGTGAGTCACCTCCTCGCCTCGGCGAAAACTGGGGATAAAATTCAAGCAGTTAAAATTCCGATCGCGGCGAATAAGCTACGGCGGATGATGAATTTGGCGCAAATTACCCAATCCCACGCCCTCAGCTTTTTCCACCTGAGTAGTCCTGACTTTCTCTTGGGTTGGGATAGCGATCCTGCCACCCGCAACATCTTTGGCTTAATTGCGGCGGACCCCGAATTAGCCCGGAAAGGAATTCGCCTCCGTCAGTTTGGTCAACAGGTAATTAAAATCTTGGGATCGCGCAAAATCCATCCCGCTTGGGCTGTACCTGGGGGAGTTCGTTATCCGTTGTTAGAAGAGGGTTGTAGCTGGATTCGAGAACGTTTACCGGAATCTCAAGAAACCCTTACCATTGCTTTAGATTTAATGAAGCGTCTGTTAGACCAATTTGGTACAGAGGCGCAGGTTTTCGGTGAATTTCCTTCTTTATTTATGGGCTTAGTGACCCCAGATGGCTTATGGGAACATTATGATGGTCATTTGCGGATTATGGATAGTGAGGGAAATATTGTTGCCGATCGCTTGAGTGAAGACGACTACCAAACTTTTCTCGGTGAAGCGGTAGAACCCTGGTCTTATCTGAAGTTTCCTTATTATAAGCCTCTAGGCTATCCCGAAGGAATCTATCGAGTGGGACCATTGGCAAGATTAAATATTTGCGATCGCATTGGCACTCCCCTCGCAGATCGAGCCTTACAAGAATTTCGCGATCGCGCTGGTAAACGGGTGGTGACTTCTTCTTTCTTCTATCACTATGCCCGTCTGGTAGAGATTCTCGCAGCCTTGGAGGGAATTGAGGCACTTGTTAACGATCCCGATGTTCTCTCCCCGCGAACTCGCGCTGAGGCGGGAATTAACCAACTTGAAGCCGTAGGAGTATCGGAAGCCCCCAGAGGAACGTTATTTCACCATTATCAAGTAGATGAAAATGGACTGATTGAAAAGGTGAATTTAATTATTGCCACCGGACAAAATAACCTCGCCATGAATAAAACCGTTGCCCAAATCGCTAAACATTATATCCGAGGTCATGAAATCCCCGAAGGCTTACTCAACCGTGTCGAAGCAGGAATCAGGGCGTTCGATCCTTGTTTAAGTTGTTCCACCCACGCTATGGGAGAAATGCCCTTACACATCCAACTAATCGGAAGCAAGGGTGAAGTAATTAACGAAGTGTGGCGACATTAACGATGATTTTAGTCATTGGCTATGGTAACGATTTACGCAGCGATGATGCTGTGGGAAGACGGGTAGCAGAAGTTGTTTCCCAATGGGATTTACCTGACGTTACCTCTATTTCGGTTCATCAACTGACCCCGGAACTGTCAGAAACCCTCTCTGGGGTAGAGATCGCAATTTTTGTCGATGCTTCTACCAATGGCTTAGAGGAAGTCACCGTTAACCCAATAACCCCCCTTGAGTCTGGCTTTAGCTTAACCCACGGTTGCGATCCGCGATCGCTGTTAACTCTTGCCCAAATTTTATATGGTAACTGTCCCCAAGCATGGTTAGTGCAGATTCCCGTCAGTGACTTGAGTATTGGGGAAAGCTTAAGCGCGATCGCGCAAACGGGAATCACCCAAGCCCTTGCAGAAATTCGTCGTTTAATTCCCGAAAACACCGCCGAAAATCTGTCAGTATTATAGCACAAAAACACTCTTTTTTCCCTTAATAATTACCGGAAATGCACGAAGTTAGTTTAATGGAAAATACCTTGGAGTTAGTTTTAAATTATGCTCAAAAAGAAGGGGCAAAAGAAATTCATTGGATTAAACTTAAAGTAGGGGCATTATCAGGGGTAATTCCCGAAGCCTTAGCCTTTGCTTTTGATGTTGTTATTCAAGGAACTATTGCTCAAAATGCCCACTTAGAAATTGAAACTGTTCCCGTCATTGTTCATTGTGAGAAATGTCAATTAGATTTTACTCCTTCTGACTTTATTTATGACTGTCCTCGCTGTCAACAATTGTGCTACGAAATTCGACAAGGAAAAGAACTAGAATTAGTATCAATGGAGATTGCTTAATGTCAAAATTAAGGAAATATTACTCAAAATACTCACCAAAAATTGAAACTGTTTCCGGAATTGAATCTTGTCAAAAATGTCAATTAAATTTTACTCACTCTGACTTACTTCATTTTTGACTGTCTTCGCGAAAATTCTCACCAAAAAAAGAACTAAAATTAGGATTATTGGAGATTGCTGACAATGTAACAAAATCAAGGAAATATTGCCCAAAATACTCACTGATAAATTGAAACTTTTCCCGGAATTGAATCTTGTCAAAAATGTCAATTAATTTTACTCCTTCTGACTTACTTCATTTTTGACTGTCTTCGCGAAAATTCTCACCAAAAAAAGAACTAAAATTAGGATTATTGGAGATTGCTGACAATGTAACAAAATCAAGGAAATATTGCCCAAAATACTCACTGATAAATTGAAACTTTTCCCGGAATTGAATCTTGTCAAAAATGTCAATTAAATTTTACTCACTCTGACTGTAGTTATGACTTTTTTCGCGGAAAATTAACAAGAAAAAGAACTAAACTTAGTATTAATGGAGATTGCTGACAATGTAACAAAATCAAGGAAATATTGCCCAAAATACTCACTGATAAATTGAAACTGTTTCCGGAATTGAATCTTGTCAAAAATGTCAATTAAATTTTACTCCTTCTGACTTACTTCATTTTTGACTGTCTTCGCGAAAATTCTCACCAAAAAAAGAACTAAAATTAATATCAATGGAGATTGCTGACAATGTAACAAAATCAAGGAAATATTGCCCAAAATACTCACTGATAAATTGAAACTGTTTCCGGAATTGAATCTTGTCAAAAATGTCAATTAAATTTTACTCACTCTGACTGTAGTTATGACTTTTTTCGCGAAAAATCAACAAGAAAAAGAACTAAACTTAGTATTAATGGAGATTGCTGACAATGTATCAAAATCAAGAAAATATTGCTCAAAATGCTCGCTGAAAACTTGAAACTGTTTCCGTCATCAAACCCGATCGGAAATGTTAATTAAATTTCACTGTTTCTGACTTAATTTCTGACTATCCTCGCCGAAATATCTACCAGAAAAATAACGAAAATCATGGTTATTGGAGATTGCTCAAAATGTATCAAAATCAAGAAAATATTGCTCAAAATGCTCGCTGAAAACTTGAAACTGTTTCCGGAATTGAAGCTTGTCAAAAATGTCAATTAAATTTCACTCACTCTGACTGTAGTTATGACTTTTTTCGCGGAAAATTAACAAGAAAAGAACTAAACTTAGTATTAATGGAGATTGCTCAAAATGTATCAAAATCAAGAAAATATTGCTCAAAATGCTCGCTGAAAACTTGAAACTGTTTCCGTCATCAAACCCAGTCGAAAATGTTAATTGAAGTTCACTGTTTCTGACTTAATTTCTGACTATCTTCGCGGAAATACCCACCAGGAAAATAACAAACGTTAGTATTATTGGAGATTACTTAAAATGTGTCAAGATTGTGGTTGCAATAATGTAAATAAAGTAGAAATTGATGGTGTAACTTACCATAACCACAGCCATCATTCCCATCCTCATACTCATCCTCATAAACATTCCCATCATTCTCCTAGAGAGGTAACAATTACTCGCGGAATTCTCTCCAAAAACGATCGTTTAGCAGCACAAAATCGCGATCATTTTCAGTCCCAAAGTATCTATACCCTTAACCTTTTATCTTCTCCCGGTTCCGGAAAAACTGCCTTAATTGAACGGACGTTAAAAGATACAGGAAATGAGCTAAAAATTGGCGTAATTGTCGGAGACTTAGAAACTGATAATGATGCCCAAAGAATCCGCAACAGCAATGCCCCAGCCATTCAAATTACCACCGGAAATGCTTGTCATTTAGAAGCCGAAATGATTGCTAAAGCGATGAAACAATTAGATTTATCCGCGTTAAATTTACTAATCATTGAAAATGTCGGTAATTTAGTTTGTCCCGCCGCTTATGACTTAGGAGAAACCCTGCGAGTTGTCTTACTTTCTACCACAGAAGGAGAAGATAAACCCCTCAAATATCCCACTACCTTTAAAACCGCCCAAGTAGTTATTGTCAATAAAATTGACATTGCCGAAGTGGTGGGATTCGATCGCGAAAAAGCCATGACCAATATTCAAAAAGTTGCCCCCCAAGCAACCATTTTTGCAGTCTCAGCCAAAACCGGAGAAGGCATGAATCAGTGGTATACTTATCTACGGAAAATGCTCCCAAAAAATCAGGCAGTGATGGTCTAATTATGATGGTGAATTTCCCAGAAAAATCTACCCTTTGCCAACGCCTTGTTATTCATATTCAAGGAGTTGTTCAAGGGGTGGGTTTTCGTCCATTTATCTATTGCCTTGCCACCGAATTAGAATTGAAAGGATGGGTGAATAATTCTCCTCAAGGTGTCACCATTGAAGTTGAGGGAAATCAAGCCCAATTAAAGACATTTTTAGCACAACTCGATCGCCGCAAACCAGACCATGCTGAAATTCACCAAATAGAAACGGTTTGGCTACCCTTATACGGCTATACGAATTTTGAAATTCGTCCCTCCGAGACAACCACAAGCAAGTCGGCGGTAATTTTGCCTGATTTAGCCACTTGTCCCCAGTGTTTAGCGGAGATTTTCAATCCAGAAAATCGTCGTTATCGCTATCCCTTTACTAATTGTACCCACTGTGGTCCTCGCTATAGTATTATCCAAGATTTGCCTTACGATCGCCCAAACACCACCATGAGGCATTTCCCTATGTGTGAGGTGTGTCAGCAAGAATACGAAAATCCTTTAAATCGAAGGTTTCACGCCCAACCTAATGCTTGTCCTGTTTGTGGACCTTATTTAAGTTTATGGGATAACCAAGGCAATGTCTTAGCAGAATACGATACGGCATTACAGGAAACAGTCAAAGCGATACGAGAAGGGAAAATTGTCGCGGTGAAGGGGTTGGGCGGATTTCATTTAGTGGTTGATGGACGCAATAACCATGCCGTGAGACAATTACGACAACGGAAACAGCGACCCGATAAACCTCTGGCGTTGATGTATCCTACTTTAGATCGCATCAAGCAAGATTGTCAGGTTTCCCCCTTGGAGGCGAAGCTGTTACAGTCGAGGGAAGCCCCCATTGTCTTATTACGTCGTCTTGAGAATGGCAGTATAACTTTTTCCGTTGCCCCAGGAAATCCCTATTTGGGGGTGATGTTACCTTATACTCCCCTGCATCATCTTTTGTTAGCGGAGTTAGGTTTTCCCATTGTCGCCACCAGTGGTAATCTATCTCAGGAACCGATCTGTACTGAGAATAGCAAAGCAGTAACCCAATTAGGGAAAATTGCTGATTTCCTGTTAGTACATAATCGCCCTATTGCCCGTCCGGTGGATGATTCCCTTCTCCGAGTTATGGGAAATCAAGAATTGGTCTTGCGTCGGGGGAGAGGCTATGCACCTTTACCAATTAAACTACAAACAAAGGTAAATGGGAATAAGTTTCCGGCAATTCTCGCGGTGGGCGGTCATCTGAAAAATACTGTAGCATTGTCTTATCAGGGACAAGTCCTGATCTCGCAACATATTGGGGACTTAGAGACACCGGAAACCCTGGAAAGATTTCGAGACACGATCGCCAACTTACAACAAATATACAATCTTCAGTTAGGCGCGATCGCCACAGATTTCCACCCTGATTATCAATCTACCCAATTCGCCCAATCTCTCGCCCAAACCTTAAACATTCCTTGTTTTCCTATACAACATCATTTTGCCCATGTTCTCTCCTCTATGGCAGAGAATAACATCCAACCTCCCGTTTTCGGAGTCGCCTGGGATGGTACGGGATATGGGTTAGATGGGACAATTTGGGGCGGAGAATTTTTACTGGTAAATGATTCTCACTTTCAACGAGTCGCCCATTTGCGTCCCTTTCCCCTACCTGGGGGAGAAAAAGCCACCCAAGAACCCCGACGTTCTGCGTTAGGATTACTTTATCAATGTTTTGGGGAAGACCTATTTTCCTTAACACATCTTGCCCCGATTCAGGCTTTTTCGTCACAAGAATTAACAATTCTGCAACAGATGTTACGGCGGGGAGTTAATACGCCGATGACCTCTAGTATAGGAAGATTATTTGACGCGATCGCCTCCCTCCTGAACCTAACCCAAATCACCAGCTTTGAGGGACAAGGGGCGATGCAACTCGAATTTCTGACAGTGAGACACAAAACCCAGGAAGCTTATCCTGTCCGCCTTACCAACACCATCCCCCTTCAGATAGATTGGCAGCCGATGGTACAGGCAATATTAACAGATATCCAAAACTCTCTTCCCCTACCAGAAATTAGCAGCAAATTTCATCATGCCTTAATTCAAAGCTTGGTGAAGATTGCCCACACCTGTCATCAATCCCAAGTAATTTTAACCGGAGGCTGTTTCCAAAATCAATATTTACTAGAAAATTCCCTCACCGCCTTAGAAAAAGCAGGTTTCTCAGCAATTGTTCATCATCATATTCCTCCCAATGATGGCGGAATTGCCCTCGGACAAATTCTCGGAGCCTTGTCCCAGTTAAAATAATTCACAGGAGTTTCACTATGTGTCTAGCCGTCCCTGGAAAAATCGTCACCATCCTCGAAAACCCCCAAGACAACTCGGAACTACTCAGAAAAGGGAAAGTCAGCTTTGGCGGAGTGTTAAAAGAAGTCAGCCTCGCTTATGTCCCCGAAGCCAAAGTTGGAGACTACGTGATTGTTCATGTCGGATTTGCCCTAAGTATCCTCGACCCAGAAGAAGCCCAACGAACCTTAAGAGACTTTGCACAATTTTAACCCGATTCAACATCTCTCTATAGCAGAGAATGAGTTAGCTCAAGACATCCTCATTTTCAGAAAACCTTGCTAGCATAGGCTTCAATCGTTGTTCACTGTTCAAGGAGGGGCTAATAACCCAAGTTTTTTGGTAACTGCCAACTAATTTAAGTCTTGAAAGAGAGCCGTGCTTAAATAGCGCTCCCCGAAACTCGGCTGAATCATGACAATCAAGCGTCCTTTATTTTCTGGACGTTTAGCCACGCGGATAGCAGCGCACAGAGCAGCACCACTAGAAATGCCAGAAAGCAATCCTTCTTCAAAGGCGAGGCGGCGCCCGTAAGCAAGTGCTTCATCATCACTAACAGCAATTACCTCATCAATCAATTCAACCTTGAGGATTTCGGGAATAAAACCCGCACCAATACCTTGAATCTTATGAGATCCTGGAGATCCTCCCGAAAGAACAGAGCTGTTCGCAGGTTCGACAGCGATCGCCTTAAAATTCGGTTTACGCTGTTTGATCGCCTCAGCAATGCCGGTAATGGTGCCACCTGTACCAACCCCAGCAATGAGAATATCCACTTGACCCTCTGTATCTGCCCAAATTTCTGCGGCTGTCGTCTGGCGATGGATTTTAGGATTGGCTAGATTTTGGAACTGTTGCGGTATATAGGCATTAGGCGTACTCGCCGCAATCTCTTGAGCGCGAACGATCGCACCTTTCATTCCCTCGATTCCTGGGGTTAGTTGCAACTCAGCACCATAGGCTTTCAGCATCGCCCGTCGTTCCAGACTCATCGTTTCCGGCATCGTCAAGATTAAGCGATAACCTTTAGCTGCTGCCACCATCGCCAGAGCAATACCCGTATTGCCAGAAGTCGGCTCGATGATAACTGTTTTTCCGGGTTGAATCTGACCCGCTTCCTCAGCTTCCCGAATCATACTGATACCAATGCGGTCTTTCACGGATGCGGCTGGATTCATCCCCTCCAATTTAACAACAATCTGCGCTACACAACCCTCAGCTTGGGGAATTCGATTTAGTTGAACCAGGGGAGTACAACCAATTAATTCAGTTACATCATGGGCAATTCGCATAATTTCTTTTCTCCAAAAAAGTCAGTTTCATTACTACAGTTAAAAATTTTTCCGACTGTGTTTAGATGCACCACCAAAGCACGGTATGTAAATAACCACGGTAGGACAGGAACTAGGTGAGCTAAATGTTCGGTGAAGAGAAAGAAAGCAGCAATACTCAAGAAGACGTACAGGGCAATTTTAGCTGGACTTAGCCATCCACCACCAGAACTAGAGCGATGATCTTTGTGAGCCATAAAAGCCTCTAGAAAAACTATTTTTCTCTGACTTGAATTGCATCAAGCCAGAGGGAAAACTATTGATACCAACTCTGATACCATTGCCGCATCTGCTCAATTTCGGCACTCTCTTCCTGGAGAATAGATTGTGCCAGATTGCGGATTTCAGGACGATTACTATCGAGTACCATCCCAGCCATCATCACTGCCATTTTCTGATGGGGAATCATCTGTTCGATGAAAGCTTTGTCAAAATCAGGAGCATTTTTTAGGGCTTCTAAATCCACAGCCATCATGTTCATTCCGCCCATCATATTCATCATCTCGATCGTATTCATGTCTTGATGCCTGGGCATTTCTTGATTTGCTCCCAGATGTCTACCTGTACCCGAAGACAGGGATATGTCTTGATTTCCTCCCAAATGTATAGGCATCCCCATTTCTGATACCGCAGGCACTTCGGTACCATACCACTGTTTGTACCAAGCTTCTATTTGCTCAATTTCTCGGTTTCGCTCTCTCTGGATAGCTTGGGCAAATTGTTTAATTTCAGGACGCTGAGCTTTGTCCAATGCCAGGTTTGTCATCTCCTCCGTGATTTGATAATGATGAATCATCATGGGAATAAAGTGCTGTTCCGCTTGTGGATGATTCATCATTCCCATACTTGGAGTTGCAGTAGTTCCAGACTGTTTGAGATGATGAGTATTTTGTTCTAACGGCTTTTCTTGGCTCTGAGCAAAAGGATTTTCTCCTGTTATTCGGACTTCAGCTTGGCTCTGATTTGTCATTGCTAACCCAGCAATTATACCGACTGTCGCTAAACTAATAAAGCCGTACATCAAATATTTCTTGTTCATGGTTCTACCTCATTTCTACAGGTTACTCATTCTTGTACATCCACCACACCCTGAAACATCTTCATGCCGCAGGTAAATAGATATTCCCCGACTGCTTGAGGGGTGAATTCCACTGTGGTTGTTTCATTGAGGAGCAAATTGGCGGTAATGCCAAAGTCAGGTAATAAAACGTCGCTTAAGCACCCACTCTTGTCTTTGCGGAAAAATTTCATTCGTAACCACATATACAGACGCAAATGCAGTTTTTCCATAACTAGCTCCCGTTACTTGAAGGAGTGGCAAAAAAGTTGATTCTGTTAGGTTTAACTAATCTCTAGGGCATAATGTAAATCACTCAACTTTTACCGATATTTATAAAATATCCAGTTAACTAGAGAGTCAAGATATCGTACAAAACTTTACTTTTAATCATTTGATTTTGTCGCTCAAACTTGCTGGTAAAAAAAATATAAGTTATTTAATTATTTCACAAAAAAATGAAATTAAAATGAAATAGCGATAACAACAAGTTGAAAGATCTTCTGGTCGTAAGTTAAGGGGGAGTCTAGAAACCTGGTTTCTTATCGGTTTAATGCGGATAATTGCTTCCGTTGGCTGTAAGGGGTTGGCTAAAATAGCCGGATTAGTAATATAGGAGTAAAATTCTGCTAAAACCTGCGATGAGACACACAAAATTTCCCTCTTGTTTGCTCTTTGCAGCACAACGATCGCCTGTTGAAAAAGTTAACTGATGACAAAACTTTACTATCGCGGTATGGCAGATCAAAATGGTAAGCCTAAAATAGGTCGTAGTGCTAGATTATTAGGCGTTAGACCTGGTATTGACATCGATATTGAAGAAATGCCTACAGGTTATCTGAATGAGCAAGGTTATTTATTACCAGAGTCAAAACGGGAGTTTCAAGGAGAGCTTGTTACTGTGGCAGTAAGGAATACAAAAGGAATGTCTGTTTCTCTTTCAATTGAAGGTTTACCCGCATTTCGCCGACCTGCAAAATTTGGTGGGACTGGAAAAGAGCCCCTATGGCAAATTGACGATCAAAACATTATTAGAGATTTGCAGGCTGTGCAAGATAGCCCGACGCACGTTAGCATCTTGCCAAGAGTTACAATGTCTTTGGAACGGTATGAGATAGCATTGGCAAATACCCAAAATCAGTGGGAAAGAGTGGATTAACTTTATCTATTATAGGAGTTTCTAATAATGGCATGGCTCTTCAGTTTATCAGCAGAATGTGGCTCTGAGGAAAGGAAAGTTAATCAATTTGCCCAACACTTTGAGGGAAGAGAATGGCTACTCTCAAATCGTCGCCAGTGCCAATGTGGTACAGACACTTTTCAAGATATAGAAGAAAACTGGTGGTGTCGAGTTTATCCTAATAATACGAGTGAAGTGGGAATTGATAGTCCTGAAAGTGCTTATGTAATGACAGAATTAGGGATTTTACTTTATCAAACTCTACGGTTTGCCCCTCCGTTTCGCTATGCTTTAGTTGGTGTTGAAGTTGATGAATTTAGAACCTATAGCGAACTAATTGAGGATTTGTCTAACTTATCTATCCCAGGATTAGTTTTAGCAAAAGAACTTAATGAGGAACTAGAAACATTACCACTTTTTCAACCATTTAGCCCTAGTCATGTTTGGCAACCATACCAGGGTGAAGTCTATAATCCATTGAGTGCATCCCCAGACTTAAACAACAAGTTGAAAGAGCTTCAAGCCAGACTTCTCCTCGGTTAGGACTACTCATAATCTGCTTCTTGTTCGTCTAAGGCTAAAAATATTTCTTCTGCATTGAGGACTAAATCCTCGTCTGTTAGGGGGGGAACGTCAAAATTGATAACGCGCTTGAGTATTTCTGCTGCAATTACCTGTTGTTCTGTATCCGGCAATTCATCAAAGGTTTTGAGAAGCTCTTGAGCTAGGGTATTCATAGGAGTTCAGCCAGTTTCTCTACCCAAAATCAGGTTTTGAGGTTAATTCCAATTTTATCCCATAAAGCCAGAAACCCGGTTTCTTCAATCCTTGGGTAAGCAGCAAAAATGATCGCACAAACCCGGTTTCTTAAATCTCCTCTAACCAGGTTTCAATCGCAGAGATTAGATTCGGTTGATTGGGGGGAAAGCCTTTTAACGGCGCTTCTAGGGGGTTCTCGGTTAACCAGGAAATGGCTACGGTGTCGGTAAGTTTGTGGCAAAATGCAATTAATTCTGGGGTGGGATGTTCGCATTCTGTTAGCAGCAAGTTGAGTTTGGGTAGGTTGAGAGTGAGTTTGAGTTGCTTGAGGCTGCGGCGAAGTTGGGCGAGTGTGGTAACTTCGGGATAGAGTTCGTTGGGAAGGGCTTTTTCCCAGATGAGTTCGCAGAGGATTTGGGGGTTGAGGATGAGGATGGACTGGTTTTACAATAGCCCAGTACCTACCACATAACTTAAAGAACCACTATATTATAATTTTCCCTAACAGTTTTAATTGAAAGTAATAAATCGTTCTCAAATTGCCAAGATTCAAATAAATTTCCCTTAACCTTCAATCCAACATCGAAAAAACTAGCAATTTTGACAAAATCAAGATCGGGCTTATGAGAAACTGATTCTAATATCTGACTGATAAAAGGTAGGAGACAAAGTTCTGATTTTTTTTGTGCCAATAAGCCGCACTCAAAAGCCATGACCTCTGCTTCTCCCTGATCTTCAACATCACTGTCAATCAGTATATGGTGTAGATCGTGAACTAAAATGTATCGTGCTGGAAATCCATTTTTATCATTAGGTTGGGGTATTGAGGGGTTGTTTAAGTAATGATCGTAAAGACTTTTTCCCAATGAATTAGATGGATATAATTTTAAGGTATTTACATTAATTTCGTTACCACCTGTCAAGCCTATAGTAAACTCATGTAAAGCCTGAATCGTTTTTTTGTTGGTTGGAAGATTGATTATAGAAATCATAAAAATTGTCTAATTTTTGAATCGTTAACTTGTAAAAAATTGAGGCAAATAAATCATGTCAATATTGCACTTAAAAGGTAAGTTTTAGTCCTCCCTTTTGGGGAAGGGAGAACCGATATAAAGATGGATACCCCGCCTATTTCAAGCAAGGAGTTAACTAATTAAGCCTCTACCAATGTTTTGGTTTCGCGCTGTGAAGACACACAAGCCACTCGAATTAAGCTAAATAATCCCCATCGTACAGAATCCAAGTTCAAATGGTTTTGATCGTATCCAGTTTGTGAAGCAGAGATCACGAAATCAAGATCATTTTTATCCAAATCAATTTGATTATCTTTCGCAATATTCACAAGAGTATCGATTGCATCTTGAGGGTTATCAATTTCAGAAAATTGATCTCGCAATGCTGGAGAAACCAAGACTAGATTGTAAATTTTTTGAAGTTTTTCCATAATTAGCTGACGTTTTTGTAAAACAAATATTGGGCTAATTATAACCAAGTTCATATTAAAGTACAATTGGAAAATATCTGATTTTCTCTGATCTTCTGTTGCAAAATATTACAAAAAATTATAAAACATCGGAAATAATTGGAAAAAATAGGATCGAGTTGATCTACAATGCCTATGATGATTATCCTGTAAAGCTTTTATGGATGTAAACAAAGTCTTACAATTTGTCGATAAATTAGTGTTTGAAAATACTGGACAACATCTAAATGATGTCCAGAGGGCTGTGGTTGAGGGAACTTGGAACAGACAAACTTATGATGATATCGCCCACAACTGTCATCTCACTAAAAATCATGTGGCTGATGTGGGGTGTGAACTATGGCAAATTTTATCGACAGCATTAGATGAGGACATAAAAAAATCTAATTTTCGGTCTAATTTAGAGAGGGTATATGTCGAAAAATCTCAAAATATTTGTATTGGCACTAACCACAACTTTACTTTTGGTTCGCAAATTTTAAATCATTCTCAGAGTCATCTGACAGAAAACAATATAAATAATCAACAAAAATTACCATATCGAGATTTAACATTAGCTCCAAAAATTAAAAATTTTTGCGATAGAAAATCAGAAATAAAATTTCTTGAAAATTGGATTTTTAATCAAGACATTAGTTTGATTTCTATTTGAGGAATGTCTGGGATTGGAAAAACAACTTTAGTTAAAAAGTTTGTAGATAGCCATTTACAAAATTTTGAATTCATTATTTGGAAAAAATTCAGCCACCCTAAATCTTTAGATTTACTAATCGATGATGTATTGAAAGCGTTGCAGCCTCAAGTTGAAGTTGAAAAATCTATAGATGATAAGTTGAAGCAATTATTTAGTGTTTTTACAAAGCAGAAATGTTTAATTGTTCTTGATGATATTCACAACATCTTTGCCGAAGAACAATTTTCAGGACAATATCAAACTGCATATCAGAGTTATCAAACTTTATTTACTTTGATTTCAGAAACCGATCATCAGAGTCACGTTATCTTGATGAGTCAAGAAAAATGTTCAGAAATGGATAATTTGGACGACGAAATTTATTCAATTAGATGCTTAGAATTAATGGGTTTAAATGATCCAATTTGTTTTAAGAAAACGTCAGAAAATCAAGATATTTGGTTGCAAATTATTGATTTGTATGAAGGTAATCCTTTTTATATAAAGGAAATATCTCTTTTAGTCAAAGATGTTTTTGAGGGTCAGATAGAAGACTTTTTTTCAGCAGTAATGAGCGAACAAAAATCACCTATACTAACTAGCAAAATGCGCTCACATTTCGATCGACTTTTGAACAGACTCGCACCAATAGAACGGCTAATAATTTTAGAATTTAGTAAATTTGATCGACCCTTAGCAAGAGGTTATTTCCTACAAGCTTTAGATATTTCATTAACCGACTTTATGAATGGGCTGCAATCTTTGAAACGACGGTATATAGTCAGACAAATAGCTAATAGTACAAATGCAAATGAAGTCCTGTTTCAATTATCTCCAGTTTTGCAGCAGTATATTATCGACTTGACAAAGGGGGAAAATTAAACGACTATATAATTATTAAGAGTAGGTCAGCAAAGTGAGGTTTTATCAATGAGTAAATTGCATGATGTAGTCGAGGTAATAAAAGAACTTTCTCTGGATGAAAAACAGGAAATTCAATTGTTATTGCAGCAGTATATTCGGGAAGAACGCCGCGAGGATATTTTTGAGAATTTCCAATTAGCGCAGTTGGAAGAAAAAGCAGGTAAACTAAAGTTTTCTCATCAGATTAATGAGTTGAGACAAATGCTTGAGGAATGCTCGGATAATTAGAGTTTGTGATAATTCGACAATTAAATTTGCCAGAAGCTAGTTTGTTAGTAAGGCTCGGAATCCTGCTTGTTGGAAATGCCTATCAGCAGTTAGTGCATCGGTAATTCCTCTGTTTTGCATAACAACAAACGACAGACAATCTACTAACCCCCATTCTTTATCTTGTCGCTGTTTAAACAATTTTAATGCAGCAATATATAAATTCTCGGTTAATAAGACAATTTCGACATTAGGATCGGCTTGAAGGGATTCTAAAAGTAAGATTGCACCCCTTCTATATTTCGATTGTGAAAGAGCATTACCAATTTCAAGTAATATGGCTTGAGTAGTAACTAAACGAGCTTTACTAGCTTCAAGTTGATGAGACAATTGGACAGCCCGTGCATGATGTCGATCGGTAATTGAAGAAAGTGCGATCGCAAAGGAAGTATCTAAAAAAACTTCAATCATCTCTAGATTCAATCTCCCCAGACAAATAGCAATCGATGTTTTCAGACCAATCTGGTTCACCTTTTAGTTGCAAAGAACGAGCAGTTTGAAGAAATGTTTTGTCTGGTTGTTCTTGGGGTAAAATAGTTTCAACAATGATCCTAACCCTTGTACCTACATCTAAGTTTAAGGGGGATTCGAGTTGAAGAGATGTCCCATCAAATATTGCGTTAATTTTTTTGGTCATAATGGTTAAATTCCTCTCTACCCAGTTTGTTGATTGATAATTTCGACTAATTAAATATTAGCGTTTTTGAGGAAGTTATTGAAATATTGGACTAGGGGGTAGTAGGGGAGATGATGAGGTTTTAAGTATGGGTAAGAAATAATTGCGAAATTTCCGGATGTCGCGAAGTAGTACCCTGAAGGAACAAAGGCTAACTATCTGCGTCAAGAGACGCAATAGGGGAAGCAGTCACAAAGCTTAAATTTGCAAGCTAATAGGGGATAACAGCTATGTCAGTAAATAAACTAAAAACCGCGATCGCTCTTTCTCTTGGTGTTACTATGATAGTAGGTAGCGGTAGCACAACTACAGTCTTCGCTCAAGCGACGAACGATGCACCAGATATAATTATCGATACAGACTCCGGAAACACTGATACTAACGACACGAACACATCCTACGAAACACCGAGATTTACCTGTGAGTCAAATAACGGTCAACCTACGGTAATGTATCAACCAGACAGTCAACCAGGAGAAAAATATCCTTGGGCTGTTCCGGTAAGATTAGGAGGAGGTTGGACGGAACAACGACGTTGTGATGAAATAGCCCGTCGTTTGGAAGCTTACCGCTCTGATAATATGATGGAATTAAGTACGCGCAAGGAAGGTAACTACGATATTGTCTGCGTAACTTCCCAAGTAGTGCCAGCTTGTCGCATTGTCTTTACTGTACCACCAGGACAGAACCCTTGGGCAACACGCGATCGCGTTTTCCAAAATCTCCTCACAGCTAATAGCGGTGATTATACTCAAGGAGTTGTTACTTATAGCGGACAAAATAGCATTGAAGGACTCTTGAGAGGTAATTCTTCTCAACCTCAAGATATTGATTTACGTCCTTTCCTCGATGCTAATGACGGTGGTACAGCTACGAGAATTAATGACTCTCAAACGACTAACGCTACTGAACCTGAAACCAATAATACCTCGAATCCGGAGCCAGAAGAAGAAGCAACGAATACTCCTAGCGAAAATCGTCCTCGCAATGTACGAGATTTGCTAGATTTGATTTTACGTGAAACGATTAACGGTGGCGGATCTCGCTTACCATTCTAGATATGAGATTAGCCCTACCCAGGTTCAAAGGGTAGGGCTGATTTTTGGTTATCAAATCAGATAAAATGTCTGTTAAGGAGCGCTGAAGCGCTCACTACAAACGGGTACAATGTCTGTTAATGAGCGCTGAAACGCTCACTAGGAAACTAATTATACTTTAGCGGGAACTTTAGTATCTACAGCACTTTTCCCGTTAGGTGCAAGATTTTCACCTTCGATGAAGGAACGTAACATCCAAGCCATTTCTTCATGCTGTTCCATCAATCCAGTGATAAAATCTGCTGTACCTTCATCATGGTACTTTTCGCTGCAACTATCAATATCTTCACGCAAGTTGCGAATAATTTGTTCGTGAGTAACGACTAAATCTTCTACCATTTCGTTAGCGGTAGGAACGTCGCCACCATGCTCTTTAATTGTAGCGTGTTCGAGGAAGCCTGCCGCAGTACCTACCGGATAGCCACCTAAAGCGCGAATACGTTCGGCAGTTTCGTCAATGTTAACAGAAAGAATCTCATAATGTTCTTCCCAAATTTCGTGTAGCGATCTAAACTGGGGACCGACGACATCCCAATGGTATTTCTTCGTTTTAATGTTCAGCAGATAGAAATCTGACAAGTCGCGGTTGAGAATTTCGATCGTTCCTTGACGTTGCTGTTCGGATAAGCCTATATTTAAAGGACGCATATATTGTGTTCTCCTAATTATTGCCTCATTTCTATTGCAACAAATCTCAACAGAAGCGCCATCGGTCAAAGGTGAGATCGACAAATCAGTCGAGGGAACGAGGTTGAACATTATTGCCGAAATCAAAGCATAAAGCTAATTTTAAGACCCGATCGCGCTAACTTTCGCTCGATACAACAATTTATCTCCTTGTTTATAACCTAGATAATTTACCTTGACAAGATCGCCAGGTTGTGCTTTACCCTTAATTAATTGATGTTCTTGGGGATTATAAGGAACTTCTTCACCCACAGACGCGATCGCTTCTACTCCCCATTTTTGCAACAACTCTTCAATCGGTTTCACAATTGGCAGTAATCTCGTCGCGGGAATTTCTGGATTAGATTGCGCCTTAGCCGCCGCCGAGGGCCAATAAGTTAACCAAGATTCTAGCACATCTAAAGTTTCGCGCTGAAACTCTGCGGTTAAACTTTCTCGTTGCTGTTGCATTTTTTCTTGGAGGCGATCGTATTCTTGTCTTAAGGCTGCTAAATCTTCGGCATCTTGTAAAGAAGGAGACTGAGCAGAAAACGCTCTCACTAATTCACTCAAAGATATTCGTAAAGCTTGAGCGAGTTTTAACAGCACGTCAGTGCGAGTTTGCAAGACTAACCCATGCAGCAAGCGATAAATGTGTCGTCGAGCAATTCCCGCGATTTCGGCTAATTCCTCGTAGCTATTAATTTTCGCCTGCTGCATTAATTTTTGCAACAAATAAGTATTATTCCGATAAGTAGAACTTTCCATCAACACCAACTTGTTTACACCACACACCCGGATTGCCACTTCATTTGCGAGATTGAGGCTAAATAAGGGCGCACAACCATGCGCCCATACTAACCCTAACTAAGGATACTACGAAGCATCCAAGCATTCTTCTCGTGGATTTGCATCCGCGCTGTCAACAAGTCAGCAGTAGACTCGTCGTTAGCGCGATCGGCAGCCGGGAAGACAGAACGGGCTGTGCGGACTACAGCTTCGTTGCCTTCTACTAGCAAGCGTATCATTTGTTCGGCTTCAGGAATATCTGTAGTTTCTTCAATCGAAGCGAGTTCGCTAAACTGTTTGTAGCTACCTGGAGCAGGATAGCCCAATGTGCGAATGCGTTCGGCGATTTCATCCACTGCGGTAGCTAACTCTAGATACTCTTCTTCAAACAGGGTATGCAAAGATTGGAACAAAGGTCCGGTGACGTTCCAGTGGAAGTAGTGGGTTTTCAAGTAGAGGGTGTAGGTGTCTGCTAACAAACGTGCTAACCCTTCGGCAATTTCGTTGCGGTCTTTTTCTTCGATACCAATGTTTACTGGTACTGCTTTGTCACTGAGTTGCATTGCTGTCTCCTTGAGATAATAATGGAAATTTGAGGTTACGCGAAGTTAGAAACTTCTTAATTTTAAGCAATTGGCTGCTAATTACAGTTTATGCTTAGGTAATAGCGGTTTGAAGTGTTTTCTTAGGCAAGGTGCATTTTCAAAACCGATTTTGGCGCGTGGCGTACTCGACACCGAATCATTTCTTTTCCGAGTCGTTGGTGCGCTTCGTAACGGTGACAGCCCGAAAAACCGTAGTATTCTCCGTCTACTTCGAGGACATCAATCGGTTCTCGCAAACCCTCTGCGGCGATCGATTCCATCAAAGCTTGTACTTTATCGGGATCGGTTTGTCTGGGTAGAGGGCGGCGAATCTGTGCCACCGGGATTTCTTTAATTGCAACCATCGTTTGTCTGACTGCCTCCGCTTTCGATCTCTCTTATTTAAATCATAATCGTTATGACTTTGAGTTGCAACAATTCGATCGAACTGCCCTTGAGGGAAATTGGCAGTAAACTAGACAGTACCGCCCAAAATTGCTTGTAGAAGTCATGGAAAACGATTTCATCTACCCAAACAGCCAAAAAGTAGACCAAGTTGATAACTACCACGGGATTGAGGTAAAAGATCCCTATCGCTGGTTAGAAAACCCTGACTCCGAGGAAACGAAAGCTTGGGTAGAAGCCCAGAATCAAGTCACATTCGGTTATTTAAGTAAAATTTCCGCCAGAGAAAAGATTCAGCAGCGAGTAACTCAACTGTGGAATTACGAGAAATTTGGTATTCCCTTTAAAGAAGGCGATCGCTACTTTTATTTCAAAAATGACGGACTACAAAACCAAAGCACTCTGTATACTTTATTCGACTTAGATAGCGAACCAAGGGTACTTCTCGACCCCAATAATTTATCATCCGATGGAACCGTCGCCCTTTCCGGTTTAGCTGTTAGTAACGATGGCAATTTAATGGCTTATGGTTTATCTGCATCGGGTTCTGATTGGCAAGAATGGCAAGTGCTAGATGTCGCCACCGGAGAAAACCGGGAAGACAAGTTAAAATGGATTAAATTTTCCGGCGCATCCTGGACAAAAGATGACCGAGGATTTTTCTATAGTCGCTATGACGAACCAAACGAAGAAACTAAACTCGAAGATGTTAATTATTACCAAAAACTTTACTATCACAAATTAGGTACAAGTCAAGCAGAAGACATACTTATTTACGATCGCCCTGACGAAAAAGAATGGGGTTTTAGTGGTAATGTCAGTGAAGATGGCAAATATTTAATTATTTCCGTTTGGCGCGGCACTGACCCCAAAAATTTGGTCTTTTATAAAGACTTAGAAAATCCCGAAGCCGAAGTTATCGAATTAATTAGTGAGTTTGAAGCAAATTACGATTTTGTTGATAATGACGGGACAATTTTTTGGTTTCGCACCGATTTAGATGCACCTCGCGGACGCTTAATTGCTATTGATATAAACAATCCAGTTAAAGAAAATTGGCAAGAAATTATTCCTCAATCCAACGATACTTTAGAAAGTGTTGGTTTGCTGAATAATCAATTTGTGGTAGACTACCTCAAAGACGCGCGATCGTCAATTAAAATTTTTGCCTTAAATGGGGAATTTGTCCGTGAAGTAGAATTACCTGGAATTGGTTCTGCGGGCGGTTTTGATGGTAAACGAGAAGATACAGAAACCTTTTATATTTTCACCAGTTTTACTACACCATCAACTATTTATCGTTACGATCTGGTAAGCGGAGAAAGTACAATTTTTCGTCAACCAACTGTCGATTTCAACCCAGAAAGTTACGAAACCAGACAAGTATTTTATCACAGCAAAGATGGCACGCGAGTGCCAATGTTTATCACTTATAAAAAAGGTTTGATTTTAGATGGAAATAATCCAACTTTACTTTACGGTTACGGCGGTTTTAATATTTCCCTAACACCAAACTTTTCCGTTAGTCGCATAGTTTGGATGGAAATGGGAGGAGTTTATGCAGTTCCAAATTTACGTGGTGGTGGCGAATATGGCGAAGAATGGCATCAATCTGGAATGAAATTAAACAAGCAAAATGTGTTTGATGATTTTATTGCGGCGGCGGAATGGTTGATAGAAAATCGGTATACTTCAACAAGAAAACTTGCTATTTCTGGCGGTAGTAATGGCGGTTTATTAGTTGGCGCTTGTCTGACACAACGCCCAGATTTATTTGCCGCAGCTTTACCCGCAGTTGGCGTTATGGATATGCTACGTTTTCATAAGTTTACTATTGGTTGGGCTTGGTGTTCGGAATACGGTAATGCGGAAGAAAATGAAGACGAATTTCAAGCAATTTATGCTTATTCTCCCCTGCATAATTTAAAGCCAGGGACAGCTTATCCTGCCACAATGATAACAACTGCTGACCACGACGATCGCGTAGTTCCCGCCCACAGTTTTAAGTTTGCGGCGGCTTTACAAGCAAGTCATGCTGGAGAGGAACCTGTGTTAATTCGGATTGAAACGAAAGCGGGACATGGTGCAGGTAAGCCCACGACGAAAATGATTGAGGAAACTGCCGATTTATTTGCGTTTTTAGTGAGGGTTTTAGAGATGGAAGTGTAGAAACGTACAGAGGAAAAAAGTGAGGAATTATGATCGTTTCACGGCTTGAACCTTGTAAACTTGGAGAGAGGTTACTACAACGTATCTAAATAACTTTTCTTAACTACTATAGTAGGATGAAATTTGAGTGGGACAATACCAAGAATAACCAAAATATTCGTAAGCACAAAATTGATTTTGCGAATATTCCTCAAATGTTTAATGCGCCTATGTGGATTACTCTTGATGAGCGAAAAGATTATAGAGAAGCTCGTTGGCTTGGAATTGGTATCCTAGGTAATGTTATAGCTGTGGTGGTATGGACAGAACCTCAAGTTAACACAATTCGGATTATTTCAGCAAGAAAGGCGAACAAAGATGAGCGAAACAAATATCAACAATACCTCGAAAACTGACTGGAAAAAGTTAGAGACGATGACTGATGACGAAATCGATTATAGCGATATTCCACCTCTAACTGATGAGTTTTTTGCTCGTGCTAAGGTCAGGCTACCAAATACAGTTAAACTCGATCCAGAAGTTCTAGCATGGTTTAAGGCTAAGGGAGAGGAATATCCAGCTTTAATTAATCAGGTATTGCGGGAATATATTCAAGTTCAACAAAATTGCTCTTAGTAAGAAGATGAGGGCTAAAGCCCTCACTACGAACTAGGAATGATTAATGTAAAAAGTGACGTTTTCCAGTTAAGACCATAACTAAACCGAGTTCGTTAGCAGCCGCGATTGAGTCTTTGTCTCGGATGGAACCACCTGGTTGAATGATAGCAGTAATTCCGGCGGCGGCGGCGGTTCTTACGGAGTCGTCGAAGGGGAAGAAACCATCGGAAGCAAGGGTTGCACCTTTAGCGTTAGCTGCGGCTTGTTCTAGGGCAATTTTAGCAGCACCGACGCGATTCATTTGTCCTGCACCGATGCCTAAAGTTATGCGATCGCGTGTTACGACAATAGCATTAGATTTGACGTGCTTGGCGACTTTCCAAGCAAAGAGCATTTCTGCTATTTGTGCAGGAGTAGGTTGTTTTTCGGTGACAATTTTCCACTCGTCGGGAGAGTCTACCACCTCATCTGCGGCTTGAATCAGAAAACCACCGGCGATCGCCTTAAGAGTTTCTTTTGGTCCGCTACTTAAGTCTGCAAGTAATAATACTCTTAATTTGGACTTCGCAGCGATAATTTTTTTGGCTTCGTCACTGCAACTGGGTGCAACCACACATTCTAAAAAGGTTTTCGTCAAAGCCTCGGCTGTAGCTGCATCAATAGTTTGATTTAAGGCTACAATTCCCCCAAATGCAGAAACCGAGTCAGCCGCAAAAGCTTTTTCGTAAGCATCGACTAGACTATTACTCACAGCAACACCGCAAGGATTAGTATGTTTAAGCACTGCGGCTGCGGGTTCATCGCTAGGAAATTCGGCAATAATTTGGCGTGCAGCTTCTAGATCGACCAGATTATTGTAACTTAATTCCTTCCCTTGTAACTTTTCGGCTGCCGCCCAACCTGTAGCTTGAGTACCAGTTTGATACCAACCAGCAGGTTGATGAGGATTTTCGCCATAACGCAAAGTTTGTAACTGAGTGCCAGAAAGAGTGTAAACTGCTGGTAAAGGAGTAGTTTCCGTCGTAACAGAAGTGAGATAAGTGGCGATCGCGCTGTCATAAGTTGCCGTTAAAGCAAATCCTTCCTTAGCCCTTGCTTGGCGGAATTCTAACGTAGTTTCACCTTGATTTTCCCGCAACTGAGCTAAATATTCCCCATACAAATCAGGTTTACACAAAACCGTCACATGAGCAAAATTTTTTGCCGCCGCCCGTAACAAAGTCGGACCGCCAATATCAATTTGTTCGATCGCCTCTGCTAAACTAACATCAGATTGAGCGATCGTTTGCTCGAAAGGATAAAGATTAACCACCACTAGATCGAGCGGACGAATTTGGTTATTCTCCAGATCGGTAATATCTGCTGACAAATCTCTACGTGCGAGAATACCACCGTGAATGCGTGGATGCAGAGTTTTCACTCTCCCAGCCAAAATTTCTGGAGAACCAGTATAATCAGATACTTTCGTTACTGGTATTCCTTCAGCTTGCAAAGTTTTCGCAGTTCCCCCACTGCTAATTAACTCAAAATCAAATTCTGTGACTAGACTTTTTGCTAATTCAACGATTCCCGTTTTCTCAGATACACTCAGCAAAGCTAAACGTGCCACGATTTAAGATTCTCCTTGGTTGCACTGATCTTTGTGCAATTATCTCCTAAACTGGAGAAATCTGTTATCAGTTAACAGTTATCAGTTATCAGTTAACAGTAAACAGTTATCAGTGACCAGTTACCAGTTATCAGTTATCAGTAAACAGTTACCAGTTATCAGTTTCTTCCTTTTTTCTTCCTTGTCCCCCCAGTCACCAATCCCCAATCACCAGTCCCCAGTCCCCAGTCCCCAGTCCCCAGTCCCCAATCACCAATCCCCAATCACCTTTTCCGACGGTTACGAAACTTGCGACGTTCGCGGTGTCGGGCGATTTGTTTGCGCTTGCGTTTTTCTCCTGGAGTTTCAAAGTGGCGATTCTTTTTCATATCGGAGAAAATGCCAGCTTGGGAAACTTTGCGCTTAAATCGACGTAAGGCTGACTCTAAGTGTTCATTATCACCAAGAACTACTTGGCTCATTCAAGATCCTCCCCTTGTGATTAATTTTAGTTATTTACGGTACAAAAATGGCTAATTATTCCAAAAAAAATAGGACAGGGTAGATCCCCTGTCCACTGAAAAGACGTGGGAATTTATTCAGTTGTCAGATTGAAATTTATTAGCGTCGTGAGAAGTTGCGCTTATTTCCTCTGCCACCACTTCTGTCTTCACGGGGTCTGGCTTTGTTAACTTTAAGAGTACGTTCCATCCATTCTGCCCCATCTAAGTCTTCGATCGCTGCTGTTTCTTCAGCTTCAGTAGCCATATCGATAAAAGCAAAGCCTCGTACTCGTCCGGTTTCGCGATCTACAGGCATTTTAATCTGTTTGACAGAGCCGTACTCAGCAAAAACACTACTTAAATCTGCTTCTGTTACATCGTAGGAAAGATTACCTACATAAATCGTCATAACTTACCTCAGGAGAGCGTGTAGAGATTGGAATTCGGAGATAAGCTCACTTGCACTACACACCAAACAATTGTCCTAATGTTAGCGAAAACTCAGCCACCGATACCTAATCTTTCATATTATAGCGTTAGATTGTAGCGATCGCTCGTGTTGGGGGCTGAGGTTTTGACCTGACTAGCGATCTCCTAATAGCGAGTGAGGGGGTGCAAGTCACCCCCTCACCATTTCCAGTTCTGAGAATAGCGATCGCTAATTAATCTTCTCGTTCTGTTGCTTCGTCTTCTTCATTTTCCTTCTTCTTGGAGTTGGAAAAACGTTGAGACTTTGAGAAAGAACGATAAGATTTCTTCCCAAACTGTCTCGCATAGGCTTGATTGCGAGAAGCTTTCTCTTTTTTTAGATTTCGACGTTTAGCCACTACGAATTTCCTCATTGACACAAACAAAGGCTTCTGACGAGTCCTACGGAATCCATTGGAGCTCTAGAAGGAGGGCTAAGAATGATACTATAGCTTTAGTAGCGCTTATTTTTGCGACCGCCACCGAATGAACCTTTTGATTCGCGGGGTCGGGCTTGGTTAACTTTTAGTTCGCGACCCATCCATTCTGCACCATCGAGTTGAGAAATAGCGTTCGCTTCTTCTGTTTCTGTCTCCATTTCGACAAAACCAAAGCCGCGCATACGTCCTGTTTCGCGGTCAGTCGGCAAATGGACGCGCTTGACTGTACCATACTCAGCAAAAACCTCGTTGAGGTCGTCTTGGGTAACTGAGTAGTCTAAATTACCTATATAAATTGACATCGAGTGATGTTCTCCTGGATAGATTGTGTAGAGAGCCAAGATTTCGGAGAACAGCCTGCCAATACCTGATGGAAAAAACCTGTCAATACTGAAAACAACCGTTGTCACCGATCTTCATTCTCGATTGTTATCTTAGCACTTCATTTTGTTTTTGAGCGAAATCTTAACTGACAGATTAATTATTTTCGGAACTACAATCGCAATCGCCGCGATCGCCGAGCGTTATTTAGAGCGATCGCGCGATCGATTCAACTACAAGGGCTTTTTGCCGACAGAAAACTTAAACTGTCGAGGGTTTCGTCACGATTTCTAGATATTTAACCAAAAACCAGCTATTTGTGTCCTGCCGCGATCGCGATCGCAATTAATAGCTGATTCAATAATTTTCTCTGCCTAATTTTGGCTTTTAAATTCCCTTGATTTTTTCAATTTTCTCGTTCAATCGCTTTCAATCTTAACTAATTTTTCTCTCTCAATTTGCGGCATTCAGTTATTTTTCCCCTTTTGGCTAAACTTTTTCTACAAAAATTCTTTCCGCCGCCCTCGAAGTAGCCACATAAAGTAACTGATTTCTTTCCTTGATTTTTGGGTTTCGCAAAATATCCTCCAGGGAAACAAAAACATTCTCAAAAGTTGAACCCTGTCCTTTGTGTACTGTTAAAGCATAAGTATAATTTACCTGATGAAATTGCTTTTTAACTTTCCAGAATTGCTCCCAATTTTTAATCTCTGCTAATTTGGCAAGTACCTGATTGAAGCTTTCCCAACTATCCTCATGAATAACTTGCAATTGTTTAGTTTTTTCTTCTTCATCGAGAATCAAAAGCGACCAAATTTTCCAATCATTCTCTAGCTGCTCGATTTTAGCCTTTAAAATTTCGCATTCAGCCGAACTCGGTAACAAAATTTCTTCATTTTTCACACAAGTATCCATCGCCATCAAACGTTCTCCTTCGACAAACCGAGGAACTTCACTTCCATAAATCGCTTGACGAATTTGCTGATTTAGATAATTAACTCGTTTATTTGTCCAAGCAAGAACTCGACAATAATCGGGATTTTTGAGATACTTTTCTGACTGAAAGGCTTTGAGCATATTTGTTGACCAAGCTCGGCTATTTAAAACAAATATTCCTTTAGTTTTGCTGGCATTAAAATCATTCTTTAACAAAGGTAATTGATAAGATTCTAAGTTGTTGCGCAGTGTTTCTGTCAGAACTCCGATCGCTCCTTCAAAACGTACTACTTCGGTTAAATCCGCAGTGCGATCGATTTGCGAAAAAACTAAACTTTCTGACTCTCCTACTGGTGGTAATTGGGCTTTATCTCCCGTAAAAATTAATTTCGTTGTGTTAAATAAAACCTGAACTTCGTTAAACAGTAAATTCCAGAGTTCTTGATTCACCATCGAGGTTTCATCAATTACTACTATCTCATATCTATCGATACTAGCTTTAACATCTGGGTCGCGAACAAACTCTTCTTTACCTGTTTCTTGATTGATTTTTGGTTTTAAACCGAGTAAACGGAAACAAGTCATGCAGTCAATATCTAATTCCCAAGCATCAGCCATATTTTTGAGAACTTTTACGGCTTTATTTGTTGGTGCTGTGAAAACTACTTTCCGCTTGTCTCCATTAAGTTGTAATTCCCGAAATAAACACTGAATTAAGGTGGTTTTGCCGCAGCCTGCATAACCTGTAAGTAAGAAAAATTTTTCTCGGCTAGCGACAAAGTTAAGCATGGCTTCAAGGGCTTCTCTTTGCTGAGAAGTTAAGGTGATTCCTTGCTTTTTTTCGATTTTAAAAGCGCGTTTTCTTTTTTTGGCTGTTTTGACCATAACATTTTCTCAGAATTGCTAGTTTAAATAATTACAGCTCGACACAGATGCACGTAGCTAAAGGTTAATAATTAAGTTGATTTGAGGGAAAGCTTGACAAATTTAAATTGTTATGATTAGTTGATTTCTGGCAGTAAAAATAATAAAACTGTGTCGATATCCTAGCTTACAGTAACGCGATCGCCTAACTTTTGGCTTAGCCAAAGGATAGACTCACAGTCTGCAATTATACTACTCTTAGGTTGGGCGTGAAGTTGGCAGCACACTAGAAAAACCCAATCGGCTAGAATCTTGCACTTAGCGGACAACTCCTATATTAAAATGTCTACAGTGAAACTGAAAAGAGTGAAAAAGATGCGCGTAGCGATCGTTGGTGCAGGATTAGCTGGGATGGCGACCGCCATTGATTTAGTGGATGCTGGTCACGAAGTAGAAATTTTTGAATCTCGTCCCTTTGTGGGCGGAAAAGTCGGCAGTTGGGTCGATGGAGATGGCAATCACATTGAGATGGGATTGCACGTTTTCTTTGGTTGTTATTACAATCTGTTTGAGTTGATGCGGAAAGTGGGCGCGATCGCTAATTTGCGTCTTAAGGAACATACTCACACTTTTGTCAATGAAGGTGGACGCGTTGGTGAGTTAGATTTTCGCTTCTTTACAGGTGCGCCTTTTCATGGTTTAAAGGCTTTTTTTACCACTTCTCAACTCTCGGTCATTGATAAATTAGCTAACTCGTTGGCTTTAGGAACTAGCCCGATCGTACGCGGTTTGATAGACTTTGAAGGCGCAATGAAAAATATTCGCGACCTGGATAAAATTTCTTTTGCTGATTGGTTTCGCAAGCAAGGCGGAAATAACGGTAGTTTGCAGAAAATGTGGAACCCAATTGCTTATGCTTTGGGTTTCATCGATACAGAACATATTTCTGCTCGTTGTATGTTGACAATTTTCCAGTTTTTTGCTGTAAAAACTGAAGCTTCAATTTTGCGAATGTTAGCAGGTTCGCCGGACGAATATTTACATCAACCAATTGTTAAATATCTCGAAGAACGTGGAACGAAAATTTACACTCGTCGGCGAGTTCGAGAAATTTTATCTAGTGGTGAAGGAGAAGCAACCAAGGTAACTGGTATTGTAGTTGCTCGAGGCGATACAGAAGCAACTATTACTGCGGATGCTTATGTAGCAGCTTGCGATGTTCCAGGAATTCAACGTTTATTACCTCAAGCATGGCGTAAATGGCAGCAATTTGATAATATTTATCAACTTGAAGCGGTTCCAGTCGCAACAGTACAATTGCGTTTTGACGGTTGGGTAACGGAAATGAATGACCCCGAAAAACGCCGTCAGTTGGAAAAAGCAGTGGGAATTGATAACTTACTTTATACTCCCGATGCTGATTTTTCGTGCTTTTCTGACTTAGCCTTAAGTAGTCCGGCAGATTATTACAAAGAAGGACAAGGTTCTTTGCTACAGTTAGTCTTAACTCCCGGAGATCCGTTTATCAAAGAAAAGAACGACGCGATCGCGCAGCACGTCCTGAAACAAGTATACAATCTTTTCCCTTCTGCGAGAGAATTGAACATGACCTGGTATAGTGTGGTTAAATTAGCTCAATCTCTCTATCGAGAAGCCCCAGGAATGGACCCCTATCGTCCAGCCCAAAAAACACCTATTGCTAACTTTTTCCTTGCTGGTAGCTACACTCAACAAGAGTACATCGATAGTATGGAAGGTGCAACTATTTCTGGTCGTCAAGCAGCGAAAGCAATTCTGGAAAATGCCGACAAATTAACTGCTATTCCCCAACCCACAGCAGTTATTTAGGGGACTGGTGACTGGGGACTGGTGACTGGTGACTGGGGACTGGGTTCAGTTATCAGTGAACAGCAAACAGTAAACAGTCTATTCCCTAATTCCTCCAAGTCTTCCAAGTCTTCCTTGTTTCCCAATTCCTAATCCCTAATTCCCAATTCCCAATCCCTAATCACTAATCCCTAATCACTAATCCCCAATCACTAATTCCCAATCCCCAATCCCCAATCCCTAATCCCTAATCCCCAATCCCCATGAAAGACTGGCTCGAACATAGCGTACAAGTAGAAGTAGATGCTCCCATTGACCTAGTATGGAATCTGTGGTCAGATTTAGAGCAAATGCCACGTTGGATGAAATGGATTGATTCGGTAAAAATTCTCGAAGAAAATCCCGATTTGTCTCGCTGGAAATTGGCTACTGGCGGTTTAGAATTTAGCTGGCTATCTCGGATCTTAAAAGTAGTTCCTCATCAAATTATTCAATGGGAATCTGTGGATGGTTTACCCAATCGAGGTGCAATTCGTTTTTACGATCGCCACGAAAGTAGTATTGTTAAATTAACGATCGCTTATGCTATTCCTGGTATTCTCGGTCAAATTATGGATAATCTGTTTTTAGGTCGGGTGGTGGAATCCACTATTCAAGCCGATTTGGAACGATTTCGCGATTACGCTATGCAAGCTAAAGCCCAAATGTAAATTTTTATTAAAAATACTTGACATTTTGCATCTGCCTCTAAATAAAATCCCATGTTTTGCGATTACTTAGTACAAATTCTCACCGCCCGCGTCTATGATGTTGCCCAAGAAACACCATTAGAATATGCACCCAATTTATCAGCAAGACTGAATAATAAACTCTTGCTAAAACGAGAGGATATGCAATCGGTATTTTCCTTTAAATTGCGGGGTGCTTACAACAAAATGGCACAACTTTCCCCGGATATTTTGGCACAAGGCGTGATTGCTGCCTCGGCGGGAAATCATGCCCAAGGTGTTGCTTTGGCGGCGCGAGAATTGGGAACTCGTGCGATAATTGTTATGCCCACAACTACGCCCCAAGTTAAAGTAAATGCGGTCAAAGCTAGAGGCGGAGAAGTAGTTTTACATGGGGAAACTTACGATGAAGCTTATAGTTATGCCCGTCAATTAGAAGTAGAGAAGAATTTAACTTTTATTCATCCTTTTGATGACCCCGATGTGATCGCGGGACAGGGTACAATTGGCATGGAAATTTTACGCCAATATCAGCAACCGATTGAAGCAATTTTTGTTGCTATTGGTGGCGGCGGTTTAATTTCCGGAATAGCCGCTTATGTGAAAAGATTGCGCCCAGAAATTAAAATTATTGGCGTTGAACCTGTAGATGCTGATGCAATGAATCAATCATTGCAAGCAGGAAAAAGAGTAAGATTACCGCAAGTAGGATTATTTGCTGATGGTGTCGCGGTAAGAGAAGTAGGGGAAGAAACATTTCGCTTGTGTCAAGAATATGTTGACGAGATTATTTTAGTCGATACCGATGCCACTTGTGCCGCAATCAAAGATGTCTTTGAAGATACCAGATCGATTTTAGAACCTGCGGGGGCATTAGCGATCGCCGGAGCGAAAGTTTATGCCGAAAGAGAACAAATTCAGGGAAAAACTTTAGTTGCCGTCGCTTGCGGTGCTAACATGAACTTTGATAGACTGCGCTTTGTCGCCGAAAGAGCCGAATTTGGCGAACGTCGCGAAGCCATTTTTGCTGTCACAATTCCCGAAAAACCCGGTAGTCTGCGTAAATTTTGCGACTGCATGGGTAAACGCAACCTTACCGAATTTAACTATCGCATTGCAGACGAAAGAGAAGCACATATTTTTGTAGGTGTCCAAATTGTCAACCTTGCTGACGCAGCAAAAATGGCGGAATCATTTGAAGCTTGCGGCTTTAAGACATTAGACTTAACCGACGACGAACTCACCAAGCTGCATTTGCGGCACATGGTGGGCGGACATTCTCACCTCGCAGATAATGAATTATTATACCGCTTCGAGTTTCCCGAACGTCCCGGCGCATTAATGAAATTTGTCGGTTCCATGAGTCCCAACTGGAATATTAGCTTATTCCACTATCGCAATAACGGCGCAGACTACGGCAGAATTGTCGTCGGGATGCAAGTTCCTCCCCAGGAAATGCAAGAATGGCAAGCTTTTCTCGATACTCTCGGTTATCGCTACTGGGATGAAAACAAGAATCCTGCTTATAAGTTATTTTTAGGTTAAAGTACACGAATAAATCTGTCCGTTTCAACACCGTGTTAGCTGTTTACTGTGTATTTCTCCTGAAGTTGCCTCAGAATTTTTTCCCATCTTCGCTTTGTCTAAGATCCTTCGCTTCGATAAGCATGACAACCAAAAATTTGATATATTTTGGTCAATAACAGCGATCGCCACTAACACTAAGCCACTGACTAAAATTAATCAATGAAGTTATAATTCAAGCTAATCTTTGGCATCAACTAAATTTAAATCACTGATGATCGGGTTATATTTTTGACAAATAAATAATTTTGTGCTAATAGGAACGAGGCATAACCTGCTTGTTTGAGAGAAAAAAAAAGGGTGGCGAAAAAGCGATATTTAGTGCAGGAGGATTTGCGCCCGTTTACCCAACAATACCGAAGTGTCAATTTCAAAACTGTCACGATCGCGATCGAGAGACAAGGAAGCGAAGAGTAATCTACTATTGTGTGTGAGGAGCAACGGTAGTGAAAAAGCGATCGGGGGTCGAAACACGGCAAGACGCCCTAGTCGCTTTTTCTCTTACCTTTAATTAGATAAGTAGTCATTTCACCTTTACCTTTAATAGAAATACAACCGCGCTTGGCGAAAATAAATTTCTGGTTTAGTCGATTGTAAACCGCCTGAGTGACTTGAATTTCGCCAGGAATACCATAAACTTCCATACGAGAAGCAACATTAACTGTATCGCCCCAAAGATCGTAAATAAACTTAGTTTTTCCAATTACTCCCGCAACTACAGCCCCAATATTAATCCCAATTCGCAGACTTAAAGCTTCACCAACAGAGGAAGTAAGTTTAGCTAAAGCAAATTGCATATCCAGCGCCATTTCGGCAATTTTTTCTACACAATCAGGATCGGGTTTAGGTAAACCACCAACTACCATATAAGCATCGCCAATTGTTTTAATTTTTTCCAAGCCATGCTTTTGTGCTAATTGGTCGAATTCTGAGAAAATTAAATTGAGAACTTTGACTAACTCTGCGGGAGACTTGCGATCGCCAAACTCGGTAAAGCCCACCAAATCAGCGAATAAGACGCTGACATCTTCAAAACTATCAGCAATGTTAGCTTCACCTTGCTTGATGCGAGTGGCGATCGCGGCAGGTAAAATGTTTAATAGCAGTTCTTCTGTTTGTTTTTGCTGGAATGTCAGCGCTTCCTGTGCTATTTTTCGCTCGGTAATATCGGAAACTGTACCTTCGTAATATAGTAATTTACCTGTATAATCTCTTACTGCACGAGCATTTTCCGAAACCCAAATTTTTTGACCATCTTGACGATTAACTAAAGATTCAAAGCCTTCAACAGCATCATTTGCTTCCATTGCTTCGACAAATTCCCGACGGCGGTTAACGTCAACATACAATTGTTGCGAAACATCTGTTAAACTAGCAATTAACTCTTCTGGCGAATCATAACCGTAAATTTTTGCCAACGCTGGATTTGCACTGATATACTTCCCATTAGGTGTAGTTTGAAAAATTCCTTCGATCGCATTTTCCACCAGATGGTGGTATCTTTGTTCGGCGAGTTGCAGTGCTTCTTGAGTTTGCTTACGATACATTAGCGCAGCTAACTGAGTTGCAACTGCATGAATTAATTCTAACAAATGCTGTTGTTGAGTCACCGCATTTTTCTTATAAAAAACCAAAATAGCAATTACTTCATTTTCGAGCAGAATAGGAATGCCAAAAGCGGCTTTTAAACCAACCTTAACTGCTAATTGGGAACGAGAATAAACCGATCCCGAACAACTAGAAATATTTTCAATCCATTCTGGTTTTTTTGATGACCAAATTCGTCCTACTAATCCTTGTTGGTGAGTAAAAGTCAACCGATAACTTTCCTGGCGAAATTCATAAAAACGAAGCTCGCTAGCGTACCATCCTTTAGTAGAAATTAAGACGCTATTATTTGTACTAGGAATCCAAGCTTCAGCGAAATCCCAACCAATTGCTGTACATACTAAACTCAAAACTACTTTTAAGGCTGATTGAAAGTTTTCAGCGCGAGAAATTGCTTGAGTTGTTGCCAGTAATAAACGTACTTCAAATTCAGCCCGCCTTCTTTCTTTAATTTCTCTTTCTAGTTGCTTATTTTTATCTGCTAATTTTTTTGCTTGTTGTTTAATTTTTTCGTTCAAAAAATGGATCTTTAATTGGTTTTCTACCCGCGCTAAAACTTCTTCCGTATAAAAAGGCTTACTAATATAGTCTACTGCCCCCATTTTAAAAGCTTTAACTTTATCTGTGGTTTCCTTTAAAGCACTAATAAAAATTATCGGAATTTCTTTAGTTAAATTGTTAGATTTTAACCTCTGACAAACTTCGTAACCATCCATTTCTGGCATATTAATATCGAGTAAAACTAAATCGGGGGGATCATTTTGAGCTGCATTAAGTGCTATTTGACCGTTAATAGCTTTTTTGACCCTATAGTTGGACTTTTCTAACATTTTTGCTAAAAGGCGCAAATTTTCAGGCATATCGTCAACAATTAAAATAATTTTTTGCTCGCTATATTCTTCTTCGATCATTCTTTTACTGCTAAGGATTAGCTTTCAAATGTTGGTAAAATTCCAAGCCGTTTATTTCGGGCATACCGATCTAAAATAGATAAATGTTTGATAAGGATCGTAACCTTGTAGAGAGGTTAAATGCAACATCTCTACATTACACCTGTAGCATTTTTGATTTAATTTTGTTGTCAAGCCTATAACTCTACTACTAGAGTAAAAAATAACCGATAGCACTGGCAGAATAGTTGGCAGCGAAATCGGTTTTAGGAATAATTCTCAATTATGCTCAAAAAAATTTCCCGACTTACCACAAAGTCAGAGTAGCGATCGCCCGCCGAACTCTACCCATTCTCTCATAGCCTAGGGTGCGAGGTATCGAGAGCTTGATGGTTGAAATTCCGACCAAGCAAAGCAAACCCTTTGATAAGATTCAGGTGGAGCGATCGGGAGATTTTTCAAGTTAAAAAATGAAACTTTTTTACCCGATTCCAAAAGCAAGATTACATCCTGTTCGGGATTATAGTTATCCACGGCTTCTAAAATATGACCGTTCACGTGGTGTCCTTGAAGAATTACCGTATCGGGTGTAGCTAACCAAGCATTTAAGAAAGCAGCCAAACGAGTACGAGGTACAAAATGAGACTTAAAAGTTTCGCCAAAGCGATCGAGTAAAGGGGAATTAGTCGTACAAACAACTACCCCCCGTCCTGTTTTTAAATAGCCATTCCAGGCGTTATAACCAATAATCAGTAAATTAGTTTCAATTAACGCCTGTTGCCAATTCTCTTCGTTAAGATTTGAGTTCATCACGTAATTCTTTAGCAGCTTCGACCATATTTTTCAAAGCAGGAACTACCTCCTCCCAACATCTGGTTTTAAGTCCGCAATCGGGATTAACCCAAATTTGCTGTAGGGGAAGATTAGCAATACCTGCTTTTAATTGGCTAACCAATTGTTCTGTCGTCGGGACAACAGGAGAGTGAATGTCATAAACTCCGTTGCCAATTTGATGAGAATAGCCTCCTTCGGTAACTTCTTGGAGAGTGCGATTATTGCTACGGCTATTTTCAATAGAAATTACGTCAGCATCGAGACGTTCGATATCTTTGATAATGTCCCCAAACTCGCAATAACACATATGAGTATGGATTTGGGTTTCTGGTGCAACACTTGCAGTCGCCAGTCGAAAAGCATCTACAGCCCAAGATAAATAGTCACTCCAGCGTTCTAATTTTAAAGGTAAACCTTCTCGTAGTGCAGGTTCATCTACTTGAATTATTCTCGCCCCGGCTTGTTCTAAATCTGCTACTTCTGATCGTAAGGCTAAAGCAATTTGAAAGGCTTGATCGCGACGAGAAAGATCGTTACGGGGGAACGACCAATTTAAAATAGTAACCGGACCTGTTAACATACCCTTGACAGGTTTGGTGGTTAAAGCTTGAGCTATTTTATATTCCCTGAGTGTCATTGGCGCAGTGCGAACTACATCGCCATAAATGATTGGTGGACGTACATAACGGCTACCGTAGCTTTGTACCCAGCCATGTTCGGTAAAGGCAAAACCAGCCAATTGCTGACCGAAATATTCCACCATATCGGTGCGTTCAAATTCCCCGTGTACTAAGACATCTAAGCCGATTTCTTCTTGGATTTTGATACACTTAGCAATCTCAGCAGCGATCGCCTGTTGATATTCGGACTCAGTTATATTACCCTTCTTAAATTGCAAGCGTAATTTGCGGACTTCTTGAGTTTGGGGAAAAGAACCAATAGTAGTTGTGGGTAAGGGAGGAAGAGGAATTTGTTTTGCGATGCGTAAGGAGTAGGATAGAGAACGTTGAAAGTCTTGAGGACTGAGGTTATCTACCTTGGCTTTGACTGCATCATTAGCAGGATTAAACTGATAGAAAGCTTCCCAGTTAGCATTAATTAAATCTTCAGTTAATTCTTGTTCTATCTGGGGATTATCTCCCGATAGAGTTCGGGCTAAAAATCTGACTTCCTGTAATTTCTGTTCGGCAAAACTCAACACATTTCGTAATTGTTCTGGCAGTTGTTTTTCCTTTGTTGCATCATAGGGAACAAACTGCAAAGATGCTGACGGTTGTAGAGAAATATTCGAGGTTAGAGTTTTAATTTCTGATAACAGAGGAAGCACTTTATCAGTGCGAATTTGCCAGATATTTCTTCCATCAACAATCCCTACTCCCAACCGCTTATCTTCGGGAAAACCATGCTGTTTGATTAAGTCTAAGTTATTTCCGCGAGTAAAATCTAAACTAATCGCAGCAACGGGTAATTCCCTCACCCAAGAATAACTTTCTCCCAAGTCATCAAAATAAGTAACGAGGTTGATGTCTATTCCTACTGTAGCTAATTCAGTATAAACAGTCTGGAAATGTTCTTTTAAACTAGGTGCATCCCCCAAAACTAAAGCTGGTTCGTGTAGTTGAACTTCCTCAATTCCCAATGCTTTTAATTCAGTTAACAAACTGCGGTAAAGGGGCAAGAGTAAGTTCAAAAATTCTCCTAATTCTACTTGTTCTAAACGACTCAAACGCAAGAGAGTAACAGAACCAATAATAATAGGAACGGCTTTATTCCCTAATATTGCTTGTCCCCTTTTTACTATGTCAATAAAGCCTGTAAAATCCGCTTTGGGGGTAATGTCAGAATTTATTTCTGGAACTAAATAATGATAGTTAGTATCGAACCATTTAGTCATTTCTAAGGCGGGGGTTCCTTCCTTCCCTCGTGCCATCGCAAAGTAACGTTCTAACCCCGTAAAAGCTTGAAATCTTTGCGGAATTAAACCCAAACGTACTGCCCAATCTAGCATCCGATCGTAAAGGGTAGCATCACCGATCCCAATGCGATCTATTCCGGCTTCTGCTTGGGTTTTCCAACTTGCTTCTTCTACTTCTTTTACAGTTTGTAATAAGGATTCTGCGGTTATTTTGTTACGCCAAAAAGACTCCAATGCTTTTTTAACTTCGCGACTTTTACCAATGCGGGGATATCCTATTGTTGCTGTAGAAATATTCATCGTGTTTCCTGAAAATTGATAATACATTCGGATAAATTCAGAATGGCAATTGCCTGCTGTAATCTGAAAGTTGAAAGGAGAGATGTGTTTTTTTAATTGTCCTTAGAGATGATGAGGAATTCTAGCAATAATTCCCTGTTTTAAAGGTTCGGGACGTTCTACCCAAGGCATTGCACCATCAGGTTTTTGACAATATAAACTGGCACAATCTAAGACAGCAGCAGAAGTTGTAGAGATCCTGTCAGCATCATGACTTAAATTACCAAAAACATAGGTAAACTTGCCTGGTGCGGTAAAAGCTACAACGCAGGAATGACTACAAGCACTCATACATTTTACAGACTCGATGGCGAATTTATCTGTTTGAGATCGCACTTGATTTTGTTGGTTTAGTTCTTCTAGTAGTTTTTCACCACCGCTAATACCTACTTTTTTTCCATCTTGCCAAGTGCTAGCACAAGTGGAACAGACGAGAATTTTGTGTTCGGTTTTCATTAATTAAGTTAGCTGCAAATATAGTGAAAATATCTGCTGAAAGTGATATTTGGCACTCAGTTAATTCTCTAGATTCGACACATCTAGAGGATTAGAAAGCGATTGGTCGAATTAAATTTAGCTTCTATCTACCCATCAAAAAGCCTACAATTCGTAGCGTAGTAGCAATAATTATGGGGCAGAAATTCTCTTGTTTTTGATGATAATAACATTTTCAACATCTGTACCTCGCAGATATATTCAGGGAATAGATTGACGTAGTATTTTACGTCTTTATTTTCATCGGCGGGCATTCTGACTGAGAGAAGTTTGATATTCTCATCACAGTTGCGGGACAGCGCCGGATTTACACCGAACTTTCCCCATTACTTCTAATGGCTGGTCTCCATTAGAACCGAGATTACCTGAATATATCATGCTTTTCTCAATTTCGGCAAGTCCATAATATTTGGGCGTAATTCCAATGAAAACAATTTTAAGAATTTGGCGATCGCCAGTTTCCTTGACACCGAAGCATTAGGTTTTGCCGATTGTCAACCAAGACGTGGAGAATAGTTCAGTCAGTGTTAGTAGCATGACAATTTGGATAGAAAAATAGATACAATGTAGATACGGATTAACGAGACAGATAATTATGTCAACTGTTGCTAAGTGGGGAAATAGTCTTGCAATACGCATTCCCAAAAATATAGCCGAAAAAATTAACTTAAAAGAAGGGACTGCTATTTCTATCACTGTCACCGACAACAATATAGTTATTACTCCTAAAAAAACTAAATATACTCTAGAAGAATTGTTAGCAGGGACAAACAGTAAAGATTTTGATGGTGAATACGATGGGGGAGAACCTGTAGGTGAAGAAGTCTGGTAACAAAAAGTATACTCCCAATCGTGGCGATATTGTTTGGTTAGATTTTAATCCCCGTACTGGAAGAAAACAAGCGGGACATCGCCCTGCTATCGAAACAGCACCTATTTTTGTAATCGAAGAAATTTGTGCAAAATTAGAGCCTTGGATTTTTTAAATTTGATTAGTGAAAAAGTCGCGCTAGCGATCGCAACAAACCCGGTTTATTGTCTGGCAAAATATTATCCTAGCCCAAGGGGTGAAAGCAAAACAAATAGAGTTATGGAATAAATAATCTACCAGCCCCCATATACTGTTCGATGTCTAAAATAATTTCGATGAGTCGTTCAACACAACGTTCTCGATATTCAAATTCATCAAGACGCTCAAGATCGCTAATTGTTACCACAGGAAATGATTTTTCTGTATTCTCCTGTCGTATTACTTCTTCGAGCGAGTCATCGCCCTTCATATTACGATTGGCGGTAAGAATCATCATCTGATTTTCTTCAGCATAATCCCAAACCGTGCGATCTTTACTATCCATTGATAGTCCAACATCTCGAAAAGTCATAAATTGAATGGATAGTAATTTGAGCCAGCCTAATTTTGTCAAAATACCCAGAAAAACAAGCGCATAGCCATCCAAATTATAGTCAACCCAAAAAATCATTATTTCTCTGCGCTGCGCCTAGCTTTTTGCTTTTCAAGTTTTGCCCAAAGAGCAGAATCTTCTTGTTTGTGTGGCATTGCCGCAATTTGGTAAAATCGTTGACGATTACGATCTTCCCAATACTGACGAATCTCCTTTCTAGTTTGAAGAACTTCTTGATATTCAGCTTCTACCTGAGTTTTATTTGCTTGAATATAGGACAAAGCTACTTGAATTTGCTCATCGGTAAGATTAAATTTATCTCGAATAAGTTTTGGTGGATACTGAGCTTTTAACAAGTCAAAAATATCATAAAGACTGATGCGAGTGCCTGTGATAGTAAGTCCTCGCTCTGTGCGAACGATCGCTGGTTGTTGAGTAGGCTCTGGTATCATAATATTGAGAATTTTGTTACTTTTGAAAAAACTATGTCACACTTGAAGTCCTTACGGAAAACCTCGTTCATACTAGAAAAAAGTGCTTATGGAGCCGTTTTAAATGTCATCCCTACTTGAAAGAGTCACCATCAATCCCAGACAATGTGGCGGTCGTCCCTGCATTCGAGGTATGAGAATTCGAGTCTCAGATGTTTTAGATTTGTTTGCGGCAGGACTCAGCGCTGAAGAAATTTTAGCAGAAATGCCCGATCTAGAGGCAGATGATTTGAAAGCAGCACTTTTGTACGCATCACGTAAGCTTAATCATCCAGTGTTAGTAGTATAGCGATGAAGACGTTCGCATTGTAGTCGAACCAATTTTTTACTGGAAAAACCCTAGGTTATTATTAGAGTTAGAAGCAATTATCCTAAGAGCGACTGAATCTCCTTACAACGTCCAAATTTACCCCGAAAGGTTAAGCTATGCAAGCTAAACTTCAAGACCAACTTTCTCCTTGTGACGCTGAAGTAATTTTGCAACGTTTACCTGAGCGAATTCGAGATGCTTTGATCGCTCGTGCTATGGAAATAGAATATCCTATTGAAACAGTAATTGAAATGGCGATCGCTACTTTCCTCGACACCGAAGCATTGGGTTTTGCAGATTGCCAACTAGGACGTGGACAATAGTATAATGAAAGTGCTAAATTGCTTCTCGTCACCTTTAATGATAATATTCGTCGCAGCGACAAAAAAGCTACGGCAAATATTCAACGTTTTTAAAATATTCCAAATACAAATACCTTTCTGAGCAAACGTTTATGTTTTGGCAACCAATAAAAGACTTACCTTCAAACTGGCAAGTTCTAGCGAGTTCAGAAATGCCTCCTCTAGTTACTGTTTGGAACGAGCAAGCAGATCGTCTGCGTCAATCTGGTGAATTTCAAACTTTCAACGAAAAGCTACGCAGAGAAATAGCAATTGAAACTGGAATAATTGAGCGTTTATACACCATAGACCGAGGGATTACTCGTTTATTAATTGAACAGGGAATTAACGAGGCATTAATTCCTCATGGAGCGACAGATCGTCCAGTCAAACAAGTAGTTTCTATGATTAAAGATCAAGAAGCTGCCATAGAAGGATTATTTGATTTTGTAGGTGGACAAAGAATACTATCAACATCATACATAAAGCAGCTACATCAACTTCTAACTCAAAGTCAGGATAGTACAGAAGCTCTAGACCAACTTACGGGAAAAATAGTTCGTGTCTCTTTGATTAAAGGTGACTGGAAACGCCAACCTAACAATCCTCTGCGACAAAACGGTACTGTTCATGAGTATTGTCCTCCTGAACAAGTTATATCTGAGATGGATAAATTGATTGGACTACATCACCAACATCGTAACCAAAAAGTTCCTCCTGAGATCGAAGCTGCGTGGTTACATCATAGATTTACACAAATTCATCCATTTCAAGACGGAAATGGTCGTGTTGCTCGATGTTTAGCTAGCTTAGTCTTCATCCAAGCTAGTTGGTTTCCTTTAGTTCTTACCCGTGACAATCGCGCAGACTACATTGCAGCTTTGGAGAAGGCTGACGAAGGAGACTTATCGAGTTTAATTAATCTTTTTGCTAAAAGCCAAAAACAAGCTTTTTTGAGAAGCCTTGGTTTGTCGGAGCAAGTTCTATCAGAAGCACGACGAACTCAGGTGATTATTTCTTCGATCGCAGACAAATTAAAACGAACTCAGTCAGCCTCTATTCAGGATCGATGCAGGAAAGCTGAAAGCTATGCTTCGGATTTGTTTGAAATAGCTCTTAATCGCTTGCAAGAAGTTGCTGAGGAAATTAGTCTATCTGTCCAGAATATCGTAAGTGATGCCCAGGTTTTCACAATTCCTGCTCGTACTGGCGATTCTCGCTCATATTACCATCGCTACCAAGTTGTGGAAACAGCTAAACAGTTAGGATATTTTGCCAATCTTCGGAACTACCACACTTGGATTCAATTAGTTATTAATGTAGAAACATCAACAACGATTCTTCTCTCTTTTCATGTTCTTGGACATGAATATCGAGGGTTACTCGTATGCACTGGATGTGCTTACCGTAGAGATGATTCTGAAGAGGGTGAACGTAATCTTAGTGATATTCAATCTTTGAGCGACTCTCCATTTCAATTTTCCTACGCAGATGTAGAAGAAAATTTAAGAGAACGTTTTAAACAGTGGCTAGAAGAAATAATTTTGACTGGTTTAGATTACTGGAACAAAAGTCTTTAAAATTTAACTAAACCTAGTTAGTATTTTATAAATTATCCAAATAGCTACTGAAATAGGGTATTTAGTTGAGGCAATAATTAACATAACGATCGCCCCCCCTTCCCCCACTTTCCCCGCAAAACCTCTTGCTGCTAACTTTCTGGTGTTGCTTCTTGGACTAAAACGAAGGGTTGAACGATTAATGTGCTAAATTGCTTGCTGGGGTTAGTATTCCAACTGGTCAATTGTTCGGGATCTGGTTTTTGAATTAATTGCTCGCTAATCCAATGTTGTACCGAAATTACATCATCTTGTGCGATCGCTGCACCCACGTCAACTATATTTAACTGTTTGGAAACTACAATGATTGCATCTCGTTTCGCGTGTGGTGTCAATACTCCCCACTCTACATTCGCCAAATCTTGAGCTAATTTGGTTTTCACATCCTCCACGATTTTATCCTCAGTCTGCAACCGCTTTATTTTACCTTCCTAGGTCGTGCATTTCGTTAATTATTGCCGCACATTTTTCCGTAACCGCTTGAACTTGTTCTCGTTTTGTCGCCGTTGGAGGTGCGATCGCGTCACCAATTCGGATTGTCAACGGAACTGGTTTCGGAATCGAACCCGACTGCAAAATCTTCTCTGTCCCCCACAAACATACAGGTAAAAGCGGAACTTGGGCTTTTGCGGCGATCGTTGCTGCACCTAATTTTGGTTCCGTAATTCGTCCATCATCAGTGCGCGTACCTTGCAAAAAAAGCCCCACAGCCCAGCCATCCTTTAAAGCTGTCATCGCCGCCCTAATCGCCGAGCGATCGGCACTAGAACGCTTCACAGGATAAGCTCCATAGAGCGCGATCGCTTGTTTTAACACCGGAACCGAAAATAGCTCTTCCTTCGCCATAAAAGCCACAGGACGGCGCATACAGTTCGATAAAATTGGGGGGTCGAAGTAACTCGCATGGTTACTTACCACCACTAAACCTCCCGACTGAGGTACTTTTTCCGCACCGTATATCCGACCCCGAAAATATACGTGCAACATCGGACTTACCACCGACCACTTAAACAGGTGGTAAAGTGCCAAATTAACTACAGGTTCTCGTTCTCTTGCGTCCACAAATTACTGTATCTTAACTAACAGTTTCCAAGTTTACTTGGAAGATAAAGTCATCATAGGACAAGTCGCCACCGTCTTCGAGGTCTTCAAAAGCAAAAATATTGTCTCCCAATGAGCGAACATGGTCAAATCCATCTGCATTCGCTTCAATAAAGGGGAAGTAAGCTTGAGTAACATCTCCATCAGCGAGAAGATAAGGTGCGTAAATTTCTCCACCCTCAAGTTGTAGTGCATCGGGATCGATATTATCAAATTCCACCACACTTTGAGCTAAAGCAGCTTCGCGATAACCTTCTTCCCCAGGAAGAATGGTATTACCTACGTTATCTAAAACTGCTCCTTCCCTATTTTCGAGCAAATAAAGACCACCTCGGTTATTAAAACCTGCATCCCCAGTCGCAGCGATATTAGCGGTTACTTGTCCGGTAAAATCTCTAAGATCGAGCAATTCACCTTCCCGACTTCCCTGAAGCTCGCTAGCGATCGCCTCTTCCTCAGTTAATTCTACATTCAGCACCAAATCTCCGTAAAGCTCACCTTCTTCTTCACCGTCAACAATATCTTCAAAACTCAACTCAAAAATACCTTCACCTTCATCAGTTACTTGCAATTGCTCAAAAGCTTCACTAACTCCAAAAGTAGAACCAAAAATTATTTGGTCATTTGAGAGACTAATCTCACCAACACTATCAGTAGTCGAGTTAGGAACTAGATAGAAAACAAAGCGAGATCCACCATTAAATCCTCTTAAAACCCGACTCAAATCTTCGCTGGTAAATTCTTGTTCTGATAAAAACTCTTGAGCATCTGAATTCAGCGCGGAAAAGACAACTCGCTCTGTACCACTGATAATCTCATTATCGGCATTAACTTGAACTAAGCCTACCTCATTGGCGATCGCTGCATCAACTCCCGCAAGCGTCAACTTCATCCCAAATTCTGTGGTTGGACTACCACCAATCGAGAAAATATTATCATCGTTAGCACTTAATCCTGGAGGGATTGGCTCTCCTGCTGTTACGGTAACATTAACTCTTCCTGTATCCCTAGCTCCTTTACCATCGCTAACAGTGTAATCAAACCTTGCTTCTCCTCGGAAACCTGGTGCAGGAGAATAAACTACATTACCGTTATTCAGAGTAACTGTACCTCTAGTTGGATTACTTACTGCTGTTACCGTCAGCGTATCCCCATCAGCATCAGTATCGTTAGCAAGTAAATTCGCAGCCGGAATTGTAATTGGTGTATCTTGAGAAGCCGTAATATTATCGTCTACAGCTACAGGTGTTTCATTCGGTAAAACGTTTACATTAACCGTGGCTGTATCTGTCCCACCCGTACCATCGCTAACAGTATAGACAAAACTTGCCTGACCAACAAAACCTGGATTTGGAGTAAATAAAGCATCCAAGTTATTATCAAAACCAACCGTCCCATTAACCGCATTCCCCAAGCTAGTAATTGTTAAAGGATCGCCGTTAGGATCGCTATCATTAGCCAGTAAAGTTTCTACTAAGATAACTCTCGGAAAATTGACCGAAGTTTCGACACTATCATCACTCGCAACTGGAGCATTATTATTTGTCGAATCTTCGCTAACTGTGACGTTAAATGTTGTCTCGACAAACTCATCTCCCGTATCTGTCGCACGAACTGTTATTAATGAACTTCCGCTTACATTTTCCGCTAATTCTAGGG